>JAKCAE010000012.1 GCA_021842385.1 bacterium | reverse complement strand
GGAGCATTACCTGCTTTAATAATTGGTTTAACTAATGGGCCATAAAACTTAACATAATAATAACCACCGATGATCCAGGTTAAAAGGTATGCAAAGAACCCAGCACATGCAACAAACATGCGTTTTCTAACAGAGCCGGTATTTGATGCTACTTCACCTAAAAGCCATAAAAAAAGATCAATGCCAATGATGGCAAAGCCTAAATGTAATCCTATGAGTACTGGTTTACTTGCTAAGACGCTTGTAATATCCATATACAACAATTATACCCTGAAATAGAAATAAATGTAATGTCTACGTATTCTTCTTTTCAAGAATTAAACATGCTGAGTTAATGCAGAATCTTTTTCCAACCTTTTCGCTTCTGTCCATGCTAACTCATAAATAGTTTTCATCGCATCAGCTATTTCTTTACTTTCAATTATGATTCCAAGCTTCTCCTTCCAAGATGCAATCATGATTTTGTTATCATATATATTGATCTCTGGGGAAAAATATACTTTATCCTCGGGAACCAGAGCAGACTCGCGTGCTTCCTCGGAATCTTTGCTAATACGCTCCAAACCTGCGGTATTGGAAGGTATAATTGCTCTAATATTGATCCCCTTTGCAGTACGGCGCTTGTAGTACTTCGGAAAGTAGCTGGGCAAGGACTTGTGCATTTCATAAACATTAGCATAAGCTCTGATAGTTTCATGCGCGGTCAAAGTATCCTCATAAACTTCTTCTATGCCTAACTTTCCCTCATAGAACCTTACTCTCGGTCTGTCACTTACATTATGAATTGATTTAAGCTGAGGAACTAAATCTTCAGTCTCTTTTAATTGCGCCTGCTTTTGTTCAATATCTTTCTTTACTAAATCTAATATTTTATCTGGTGATTCAGCCACATATTCCTGCAGCGGTTCTTTTCCCGAAATACTAACCAAGCCCTTAGCTGCTAATGAATCCAGAATATCATAAACCGTTGTTCGATTGATGTTCGAATTCCGAGCAATAACCGTTACAGTTCTTTTCCCTAGCTCGAGCAAAGCCAAATAAACTAAGGCTTCTTTTTCAGAAAAACCAATAGAAATAAGGTTTCTATATAAAACGGAGTCTGTTTTTATCATATGCTCAGTATAGCAATTTGTTACAATTGTGTCAATATATATCCACAAAATAAATAAAACACAATTTTGTCCTTTAAACACAGAGGATTTTAACAAGACTTCTGTTATTGAAGATTGACAAAAGGGATTAACTAAGGTATATTGCCTTGTTAAAACAAAAAAGCTCTTATGAAGTTCAACGGAGGATTATCACAGGAGAGATTCCATGCCTTATATGGCTATTCGCAATCACGCCGGAGAGCGCCTCGAGTTTGAGATCAGTCCCCTCGGAAATTCTGTAATGCTGTTTGGAAACGTGCCTGATTTCCTGCCACGGCTAATCAAGGATCCGAACAACGAATCACTTGAGAATGCTTTGGAACATCTAGATTCGCTGATCGAAAAAGCTGGTTGGTGGGTAGCAAGTATTAGCAAATTCTAACCCTTCACTTACTTTCTGGGAGTAATCCATGCGTATCCTCGTCGTCGACGATAACCCGATTCACCGTGCTTCTGCCGAGACAACCCTGAGTGGTCACGAAGTCGTTATTATCTCAGACTATGTAAGCGCTGAAAAGACGATCAACATCGAACACTTTGATGCCGTTCTGATCGATCTTCTCATGCCGGTTGGTTCGCTTGCATGGACTACGAAGGCCAAGAAGGCGCTGTCCCAATTCTTGAATCAAGAGATGCCTATCGGTTGGGCACTCGCCCTTCTGGCCGCCCTTCGCGGTACGAAGTACGTGGCCATTGTCAGCGACGACGGCCACCATGATCATCCGGCAAGCTCGACACTGGACTACCTGTGCTATGAATACGGCCACGAAGACCGTCGGTTCAACGTCAACGGCACGCGTCTCTTGCTCTTCAATGGTATGTCAAAGCATCCGCTGAAGTGCACTGACTGCGACGGGACTGAACACCGCGTCCCAACTCCTGATCTCTGCCAAACCTGTTCCGGAAGAGGCTCTGTATTCATCAACGGCAAGAACTGGGGTCAAGCGCTTGAACACCTGTTGGACAACACCGAGTGGTGGAAGCGCGACGGTTAAACTCTCCATGGTCTATTCGCTACCTGATAACACAGGGCGCGAAAAAATCCTAAGTCTTCGACTTAGGTCACGTTATCGAAAGATAACGTGGTAGTCTAAGAATTTAATTCTTACTGATGAGTCCAAAAGGACGAAACTACCAACCGTATATATTCCCTTATCCAAAATACTCCTCTTTCAATTCTCCCTTAAAATCCTTAGAGAGCTTAGTTATCTTAGGATCAATAACTAACCTGCAATAGCCATACCCCCTGTTTTTGTCATAGAAATCGTGGTGATTGGCTTCTGCCTCATAAAAACTCTTTAACGGCTCTATTGCCGTAACAATTTCCTTTTGGTACTTAGCGTTTTCTGCTAAGTGTTTTTTTGATTCTTCGGCAATCTTTCTTTGCTCTTCGTCGTGGTAAAAAATCACAGATCTATATTGGGTACCAATGTCATTGCCTTGTTGATTTAGTGTTGTTGGGTCATGCACAGCCCAAAAAACATCAAGGATCTTTTTAAAAGAGATTATTCCTGGATCAAAATGAATTTGCAAAGCTTCAGTATACCCTGTCTTCCCTGTGCTAACCTCTTCGTACGTTGGATTGGGTTTACCATCCCCCGCATAACCAGAAGTAACAGACTCTACACCCTTGAGTCTTTTAAAGACTGCCTCAATACACCAAAAACAACCACCAGCTAATGTTGCTGTCTCTTTGTTCATTAAATTATCTCCTGTAGTGTGCGTAAATCAAGCTTACTATTTTAATTAAATTAATGGCTATTAAACCCGCCAAAAGCCAATAGTCGATATTGTGGTTAAACAACTGGTAAAGAACACCTAGGGATAGCACTATCGTACCTGCTAAAAGAGCTGAGCGGTTTGAAAAGTACCTATGACTTAAATCTCTTTCATCAACAGTCTTACCCTCTCCGACGAAAGACATTGCCACAACGTAAAGCACTAGCAATGCTGAAATTGAGAGCATCATTCCCATACTCATACCATCTGGATGAGGCTGTATTAAGAAACCGGTTAATAACCCGATAAAAACAAGCAAAACTAATAGATATGTAATTATTTTCATATGGTTATTTTATATAAAAAATGTCTTCTAAGGAAGCTTTGAAAAAATCTGCCAGTTGCATTGCCAGCATTAAAGATGGAGTATAGTTCCCTTTCTCTATTGCGATTATAGTTTGCCTGGAAACATTAACAGCCTCTGCAAGCTCTTCTTGAGTAACATTTTTCTTTAACCTTAAATTTTTGATGTTATTAAATATTGGCATGCTTAAATTTTAACCAAAGGTGAAGGTAAAAGCTTCAAATTCTTTTTGAGGAATCAATATCTCGATTATATGATCTGTATAGTCTTCTGAATCAAAAAGAGTATAGAGCTCGGAATTGCCCACTAAAACATCTGGGTACTCTTTACCATCAACTGATATATGAATCTTTTGAGAATCTTTGCTCTGCGCTACCATGTGTAATTTGCCCGAATGGAATTTTAGCCTGATCTTAGAATTGGGTTGCTCTGAGACTACACTCTCTTTTGTAAATCGCCATATACCATCTAAAGCAAAGGTATTTAATTGCAATGTTTCTGGGAACTTAAAATACTCTGAAGAAACAGATGGTTTTTGCTGACTACTTAAAAACTCTAGACGGTTTGTTCCAAAGTACATTTCTGGAGAGCCAACCTTTTTCAACCCCGCCCCCTCTGACATCATCTTATCATCTGCCTGTGTTAAACCTAAACCAAGTAATTCTCGAATCGCTTCTTCAGTTTTGTCATACTCGCCCTCACCAAAGTGAACATAAACAATATTTCCTTCTTTGTCTATTAAATACTCTGCTGGCCAGTACTGGTTATTATATGCGTTCCAAGTAGAATATTGATTATCCTGGGCCACTGGATAGTTTATGTTAAAACGTTTAACTGCATCAACAACATTATTGTACTCTTTCTCAAAACCAAATTCCGGGGTGTGCACACCAACTACAACAAACCCTTTGTCCTTGTACGTATCGTACCATTTATTAACATACGGCAATGTACGAATACAATTAATACAGGAGTATGTCCAAAAATCCACCAAAACGACTTTCCCTTTTAACTCAGGAATGCTTAGCTTCTCTGAATTGATCCAGCGCTCTATGTTTGTAAAATCAGGAGCTTGGCCATAATTTTTAAATTCTGTCTTCATCATTGATTCTTTTTCCATTTTCTCAGAATTAGACTGCATCGCCTCAACAGTTTTCATAGAGGTCTTTTTAAGATCTAAATAGACACCAGCACCAATAAACAGGACTATTAAAATTAAAACGTAAGGTAATATTTTTTTCATTTTAGTATTTAGGTAATGATATTTTTGGGAAATATTCTGCAAGATAAGCTTGCAAGATCAAATCGTAGTTGAAATACATAGAAATTGCCAAGATAATGATTAGAAGCCCAAAAACTTTTTGCAAGTAACCAGAGTACTTAGAAAGAC
>JAKCAE010000032.1 GCA_021842385.1 bacterium | reverse complement strand
TTATTGTTTCTATTCCTGCACAAACGAAAGTTTACCTCATCGGTGGGGCGGCGAGAAATACGATCTATTTTGATTTATTCAAGAAGCCCCTTCCTCAGAGAGATTATGATATTCTTCTTATCGGCGATCTAAATAAGTTTGTTGATAATTTGAAAAAAAATTACAAATTTGTTTATGGTGAAATTCGTCGTAGAGATGAAATTGTGCTAAAGAAAAAACTAGTCTCCAACCCTAAGTCGATTACTGATTACATAGTTTTAGACATCCATAGAAGTCATGAGAAAAACATCCTTAAAAATTTAGAAAAACATTCCGCTTTTACAATCAATGGTTTTGCTATCCCTTTACAGCATTATTTTTCAAAAAGTATTAAAAAATATTTGGTTGAATTACCAGGAGCAGCAAATGATTTAAAAAATCATCGTCTTATTCTGAATACCTCAGGATATAAAGGACATGCAGGAAATCTTTTTGCTTGCTTACGATTTATGTCTATTGGCTTTGCACCTCCAAACAAAGAAGCTGTGGCGTTGCTTTTAAACCAACTGCCTAGGTTGGAAAAATGGAGATTTCAAAGAAATGTAAATAAAGTTTTTGGTTATATTGGCGGTGAGAAGAGGGCTAGACAACTTGTCAAACGCTTAGGTATAAAGATTGATATTTTTAATTTCCAAAAATTGAAAGAATTTAGCAAAAAGTGTTAAATTAACCATGATTTTTTGAATAGGTGCCCCCATAACGCATATGCGTTCATCAAACTCAACAATTTCTGAAATTAAGGACAGACTTAATATAGTCGATGTCCTTTCTTCATATATACAATTAAAAAAGTCAGGCACGAATTTCAAAGCACCCTGTCCTTTTCATCATGAAAAGACAGCCTCTTTTATGGTTTCACCTTCTAAGCAGATTTGGCATTGTTTTGGTTGTGGGGAAGGGGGAGACATTTTTGGCTTTGTCATGAAATACGAAAACATTGAATTTGCTGAAGCTCTTAAAACTTTAGCAGAAAAAGCAGGAGTTGAATTACCGAAGTACACCGCAGAAAATGTTGCAGAGAATAAGTATCAGACAACGCTTTTGAAGATTAACGAATGGACTGCTAAATACTATAGCCAGATCTTAGAGAAAAGCTCTTTAGCTAAAGAAGCACGTGAATACTTAAACAAAAGAGGTTTAAGCTTGGAAACTATCAACGATTGGCAGATTGGTTTTGCTCCGAATGAGTTCCATTTGTTGGAAGAGTTTTTGCTTAAAAAAGGTTACTCTCATAAAGAGTTGCAAGATGCTGGGGTTGTTTCTAAATCTTCACGCGGAGATTACTTTGACCGTTTTTTCAACAGAATAACCTTCCCCATAAAAAACTATTCCGGTGATGTCGTTGGTTTTACAGCGCGAACCATGGGCTCTGATCCAAAAATTGCAAAATATATTAATACCGCAGAAACTGCTGTTTACAACAAAAGCAGAATAATATTTGGTTTGTATCAAGCCAAACAGCAGATTCGCAAAGAAGATTGTTCCATAATTGTAGAAGGGAATATGGACGTGATTACTTGCCATCAAGCAGGGTTTAAAAATGTAGTTGCCAGTTCAGGTACGGCTTTTACATACGAACAGCTTCAAACTCTTTCTAGGTTAACTAAAAATTTAAAATTTTCATTTGATACAGACGCAGCAGGGCTTAGTGCAACCAGAAGGACTTTAGATCTTGCTTTGCAGCAGGGTTTCAATGTGTATATTGTAAAAATATCCGGAGCTAAAGACCCTGACGAATTAATTAAAAAAGATCCAAAGCTTTTTGCTCAGGCGATTGAAGAAGCCCCTTTGTACCTCGACTATTATTTTGAGAAAGCTTTCATTAATTACGATCCATCTTCGGTTTCGGAAAAGAAACGAATAGCTGCAGAGCTTTTGCCGTTAATTAGGCAGCTCTCTGATCCTTTAGAAACAGAGCATTATACGAGAATGCTTGCTCAGAGATTAAACGTAGCTGAAAAAACAATCTATGAAATATTGGCAAAAACAAAGATGTCCAAAGCTACTTCTCCTGCTCAGAGTAAAACAGAAGTACCTCTGTTAAAACCGAAAACATATCAGTTGGAACAAAGACTGCTCGGTCATTGTTTGTTTGCTCCTGAGTATGCTCAGGAGACATTGAGTGCAGTTAAAATAGATGATTTCAAAGATGGCGGCATTAAAGAGATATTAACCATATATTCTCAAAAAGATCCTGGACAAAGCACAGAAGACTTCATAGCAAGCCTTAAAGATCCGGAACTGGCTAAAATAGCGGTCTTTATGATAGAATCAGAATATCACCAATTGGATAATCCCGCGGTCTTTAAACAAGAATTCCGCAAACTTTTAAGGGATTTTGTAGCCAATAACACAAAAATAGCGATGAATTCAGTTATCGCCGAAATGGCTTTAGCTGAACAGAAGAAAGACAAACAAAAATTAAAAGAGCTAAATCAAAGGTTTTTGGAACTATCCAAGGACTTAAATCGTATTTAATCCGTTTTTAATGCGGCGCATTTAATTTGTATATTATGAATAAGAAAAAATTGAAGAAGAAAATTGTTAAGAAAGTAAAAAAACATAAAACTAAAGCTACAAAGAAAAGCAACAAGAAGCTAAAGAAAGCTAAGGCGGTTGTAAAGAAAAAAGCAGTAGCTAAGTCAAAAGTAGAAATAGAGCAACAGCCTGATATCCAAAAAGCTGTTGAGTATTTGATTAACAAAGGGGCGGAACGAGGCTTTGTCACAGAAGCAGAAATTTTGCATGCTCTGCCGCATTTTGAAGATGACATTGCATCAGTAGAATCAGTCATGGATCAATTGGATAAACGGGGAATAGAAATTGTTGATCCAGAGGTTGCAAGTATTTGGCAGACACAGGATGCGCACACAGCAGAAGTTCCCAAAACAACAAAAGGCAGAAAAAAGAAAGAGGTTCCTGATTCAACCTATGATCTTGGTGATATCTATGATGACTCCATTCAGATGTATCTTAGAGAAATCGGAAAAGTTCCGCTGCTTTCAGGAGCAGAAGAAATAGAACTAGCTAAAAGAATAACTAAAGGAGATGTTGCTGCAAGAAAGCGTTTGACAGAAGCAAATTTGCGTTTGGTTGTCTCCATTGCAAAGAAATACATGGGCAGAAACTTGGGACTTTTAGATTTAATCCAGGAAGGAAACTTAGGACTATTCAGAGCAGTTGATAAGTTTGACTGGAGGAAAGGCTACAAGTTTTCTACATACGCAACCTGGTGGATTAGGCAGGCAATAACCAGAGCTCTTGCTGATCAATCTAGGACTATTCGTATCCCAGTGCACATGGTTGAGACTTTGAATAAATATGCGCAAGCAGAACGTCAGTTGGTTCAGGATTTAGGAAGAGAACCATTACCCGAAGAAATTGCCGCTGAAATGGGTATTGAGGTTGAAAAAGTTTATCATTTAAAGAAGATCTCTCAAGAAACAGTATCTATTGACTCACCGGTTGGAGATGACAGTGAAGATGTTGAATCGTCACTTGGTGATTTCATTGTTGACGAAGATACAACAATGCCACAGGAAGTTGCAGGCAGGCAGATTCTTAGAGAGTATGTTCAGGAAATACTCCATGATCTTGATCCAAGAGAACAAAAGATTTTAAAGATGCGTTTTGGTTTGGAAGATGGAGTTACCCATACTTTGGAAGAAGTGGGAGAGGAGTTTGGAGTTACCAGAGAACGTATTAGACAGATTGAAGCAAAAGCACTGGAAAGAATGAAAGAACATCGGAACATAACTAAGCTTAGAGATTACTAAGGACTATTTAAAACCGCCTTCTTGGCGGTTTTTTTGTGTATTGAAAAAAGATTAGAGTCATGATATTATGGAACGTGCAATTTGTTTGCACGCAGTTCCCACCTTTTCGGAGACTATATGGAGAAGTTCCGCATGAGCCGGAATCCGGCACTTACGGCTGCTTTTGAAGCAGCTCGGCAGGTGCGCAAGAACGCGCATGCTCTCTACTCGAAGTTCAAGGTGGGGGCCGTGGTTATCACGGCCTCCGACGAGGGAAACCAGCGGGTCTTGGATCTGCATCTCGGCTGCAACGTCGAGAACGCCTCTTACGGCATGACTCGCTGCGCTGAGCAGAATGCGGTCGGCGCGATGGTCGCTGCCGGAGAGTTCAAGATCGAGGGTGTGGTCATTGCCCTGCGCGGCGGCGGATCTCCTTGCGGCGGCTGTCGCCAGGTCATCTGGGAGTTCTGCGGCGGGAACAAGGACGTCCCTGTCTTCATGATCGATGAAGACGAGTCGGAGGACCCGATGGTCAGTGTCATGACCATGGGCGAGCTTCTGCCCGCAGCATTCGAGCTCTAGAAGCAAAGCAGCACGGTTGGTACACAAAACTAGGAGGAAAGCAAAACTCTGTCCCAAACGGGACAGAGTTGGAAACAAAGAGTCGATTGAGGGGTCGTCTTTTTTTTATTCCTTAATGATATGCTGCATGGAATATTCTAAAGATGAGTCTACTTTTTTTCCAGGGTTGAAGATATTTTGTGGATCAAAGATTTTTTTGGTTTCTTCAAAGAGCTTGTAGATTTTTGGTCCGTACATTTGTTTTAAGTAAGGGCTTCGGATTAAGCCATCGTTGTGTTCTGCTGTTATTGATCCATGGTATGAAAGAACTAAGTTGTAAACCTCATCTGAAAGTTTAGGAATAATTTGTGCTGTTTTTGGATCTTTAAAATCCATTAAGGGAATGATGTGGAAGTTGCCGTTGCCAACGTGTCCTGCAATCGTATAGGTCAATTTGTATTTTTGTATGAGCTTATTTAATTTAGGAAGAAATTCAGGCAGGAATTCCGGACGGACAATGATATCATCGATAAATGGTGCTGTGTGTTTGTTTTTTACATGCTTTCTTAAAAGGCTAAAGCTTTCTCTTCTGATGACCCAATACTTGTTTGCTTCTTGCTCATTCTTAATGAGGTGGGTTTTAACACCAGCTGCTTTAATTTGGATAAAAGCATTTTGAGCTTTATTATATGACTCTTCGTGGGTTTTTCCCGTGAACTCAGCTAAAAGGACAAGCTTCGGGAAACCTCCTGTCAAAGTCATCC
>JAKCAE010000020.1 GCA_021842385.1 bacterium | reverse complement strand
CCAAAACCGTGTCTTTTGATGGCACCTGCAAAACCACGACCTTTCATGATGCCGACTACATTTACCATCTCGCCTACTTGGAAATCTGCAATATCTATTTTTTTGCCAACTTCAAACTGAGCAAGATCTTTAACTTTAAATTCTTTTAAAACAGCAAAATTGCCCAAACCCTTGAAATGGCCGGACAATGCTTTGGAATGATTCTTTTTTTTGCCATAACCAACCTGGACTGCTTCGTATTTATCCTTTTCTTTGTTCTTAATCTGGGTAACAACAACAGGACCTGCGTGCAAAACAGTAATTGGAACAACCTGTCCTGATTCCAGGAAGTGTGAAGACATGTTTAACTTTTTTGCGATTGTGAATTTCATTGTTGTAAACAAAAAACCAAGACGAGCCACTTGGCCAGGGTTTCAACTTTTTGTTGATGTCTGGCAAACGAACCGTCTTGGTTCTTTAAAAGTGTTTTCGTTGTGATGCAGCTTTTTAAGCTGCGGGGAAAGTTTTTAATCTTCTCTTAGAACTTTGTTGGTTCAGAAGTTATCCTTATTCAGGAACCATTCTGTAACAACTCATTCTATTTTGTTTTAGGGTTTAACCCTAGTTCATTTTGATCTCAACATCTACTCCAGCCGGAAGATTCAAATTTGTTAATGAATCAACTGTTTTAGGGGTTGGATCAGTAATATCTATTAATCTCTTATGAACACGCATTTCAAACTGTTCTCGGCTATCCTTGTGCACAAAAGTTGAACGAAGTACTGTGTACTTGGTTTTTTCTGTTGGCAAAGGAATAGGACCGGTAATGCTTGCTCCGCTTCTCTTTGCGGTATCTACAATCTGTTTTGCAGACTGGTCGATCAATTTGTGGTCGTATGCTTTGATCTTTATTCTGATCTTGCTCTTAGAAGCGTCCATTTTTGCTGTGTTAAGTTGCGGGATTAATTGATTAATTACTTGCTTATTTTAAACTAAAGTCTTAAGTTTGTCAAAGGGGTAAAAAAATACCCTAAGAGACCATTTTAGCACCTTTTCTTCGTACGCCAACAACCTGGTTATTTCTGTCCATGATGAGCTCCAAGTACGAAGCTCCTGGTAATTCGCTATATCTAAAGCCAGATGTATCAATTTCGTCTGTTTCGCTCTGTGATTGAAGATATGGTTCCAAATACACACGCTGAGCACCGGTCATCTCCAAGACCTCTATAGCATGAACCAATTCTTGGTTTTTCTCCCAATTTGCTACAGAATCATTAATATCCAGCTCGGCTTTAAGCGCCGGGGTGGAACGAAGCTCATTTTCTAATCCTGGCTGTTGCTCTTTATGCATAAGGCTTTAAAAGAGACCCCATTAAATATGGGGTCTCTTTTCTAACAATGATTACTTAGTAATTTTTGTTACAACACCAGCGCCAACAGTGTGACCGCCTTCGCGAATAGCGAAGCGGAGCTTGTCTTCCAAGGCTACAGGAGTAATCAATTTAACATTGATTTTAACTGTGTCGCCAGGCATGACCATTTCCTGACCTTCCGGCAAAATGACTTCACCGGTTACGTCAGTGGTTCTGATATAGAACTGTGGCTTGTAACCCTTGAAGAATGGGGTATGTCTACCACCTTCTTCTTTAGTCAAGATGTATACTTCACCTTCAAATTCAGAGTGTGGAGTAACAGATCCTGGCTTTGCCAAAACCTGACCACGTTCAACTTCGTCTTTCTTAGTACCGCGAAGCAAGATACCAGCATTGTCACCAGCTTGACCTTCGTCCAACTGTTTGTTGAACATTTCAATACCAGTAACTGTGGTTTTTGCTGTTGGGCGAATACCAACAATTTCGATTTCTTCACCAATCTTGATTATACCTCTCTCAATTCTTCCCGTAACAACAGTTCCACGGCCTTCAATTGAGAAAATATCTTCAATAGGCATTAAGAATGGCTTGTCTGTTTGTCTAACTGGGTCTGGGATGAATGTGTCCAAGGCTTCAACAAGCTTCATGATGGATGGTTCACCCATTTCTGATGTGTCACCTTCCAAAGCTTTCAAAGCTGAACCACGAATGATTGGGGTGTTCTTTCCATCAAAGTGGTACTTTGTTAACAAATCACGAATTTCTTCTTCGACCAAGTCCAACAATTCTTTGTCTTGGACCATATCACACTTGTTCATGTAAACAACAATGTGTGGCACACCAACCTGGTATGCAAGCAAAATATGCTCTCTGGTCTGAGGCATTGGACCGTCGGTTGCAGAAACAACCAAGATCGCGCCATCCATCTGAGCTGCACCGGTGATCATGTTTTTGACATAGTCAGCGTGTCCCGGACAGTCAACGTGAGCATAGTGTCTCTTGTCAGATTCGTATTCTGCGTGAGAGGTGTTAATAGTAATACCGCGTGCCTTTTCTTCTGGAGCATTGTCAATGCTGTCATAGGCACGAGCTTTTGCCTTGCCTGATTTGGCAAGGACTGTGGTAATAGCTGCGGTCAAAGTAGTCTTACCGTGGTCGACGTGACCAATGGTTCCGACGTTGACGTGCACCTTATTACGTTCAAACTTTCCTTCTGCCATTGTCTTTCCTTTACTGCCCGAGCATTTTCTGCTCTCCAGGGCATTACAATTAATTATTTTTTGGGGAAATAAAATTACGCGTCTGTATAACGCGTAAAGATCTTAACAAATATAAGCCTTTTTGTCAAAACCAAAGGACTTGTCCACAGCTGTGGAATATCCTTTAATCTAACTGGGCTACAGCATCGTTCAATTCACGGTCAGCCCATGCTTCTGTGTGCTGCATTTCCTTGCCTAAAGCTGCCAAGCTTGCGTCAGACTCTCTCACCGCCTTATCAAGCTCATCAATTAAAACCGCGGTCTTTTGCATAAATTGAGCATTAGCCTGAGATAAATTTGCACTAAGATTATTCAGTTCTTGAGTTGTGATATCCATATATTATTTTTGTTTTTTTAAGCCCCAGCGCCTTATCAAAAATCTGCTAAACCAACCAACTGTCTTTTTCTGACCTTTCTTGTCAAAGCTAGGTAGTGTTTTTTTCTTGTAACTTTCCACGGCTTCCAAAAAGTCACCTGTTCCCAAGGTAGTCTTGCCTTCTTCCAAAATATTAGGCTCAGCATCTTTTAGTTTTTCTGGTGTAATATCATCAGCATCGTCAGAAAGATCATTCCAGAAATCACAGAAGCTGGCAATCTCTGCTTCGTTATCATAGAACTCTGCGCTGTCTTCTGCCACATGATCTTTCAAATTACCAATTTGATTCTCAATAAAAGATGCCTTGAACTTTTCAAGTCCTTTTTTGAAAGCTGCAACTTCTTCAGGCTTTGCGCCCAGTGCATCAGTTGATAAATGAGCAAACTGATTTTCAACTATTGTTCTAAAATCACGCAATGTTAAAAGTTTTTTGTTCTTTCTGTCAGGAAACATTGATTCTGCGTCATCTGTGAAAGTTTTAGCATCCAAAACATACTCTTTAGAAAATCTTTCATTCCAAGCGCTAACAAGCTGTTTAATTTCAAAACCTTGATAATTAAACTTTCTAGTTTTAACTTCTCTTGTTTCATAAGTCTCTGCTTCTTCAGACTCATCTGGTTCAATAGTTGCATCCTCAGCAATTGCCTCACCCGCTTCAGCCGGTCCTTCTGGAGATGTAGGAGTTTCTTCTGCTGACTCTTCTATGACAACATCTGTTGCTTCTGCAACAGGATGCTCGCCTGCTGCCAGCTCTCCTTTTGCTTCTGGTTCTTTCCCTTCTTCCTGAACTATTTTTGCTTTGGCAGAATACCTTTTTACAATCAACGCTTTTTGTACCTCGTTTTCAAAAACATTCCAATCTCTTTCTGAAATCTTCTTAGCAGTTATTTCGCCGACAATATGTTTAAATGTCAGGTAGTTTATACCCTGCTCTTTCAGCCTGGTATCAACGAAAACGTTATATTGTTTTTGAGTAATTCTTAATTTACTGCCCATAACCTTGTTCCAAAGAGCCAACATCTCTTCCGGATCAAGTTTGTCTGGGGTCTTTTGTCTTTCTCTGTCTTCTTTAGACATGGCATCTAAACGTGCTCTGACATCTGCCATTTTTTCAGCATCTTCGTTTGGATGAGTATATTGTCCTTGTCTTTCAAAAATCTTTTCGTACTGAGTCCTTTTAGAACGCCAGGAGTTAACTTTTCCAGTTATGGATTTAATTGAGCCTTCCAAACGCTCAGATTCTTTGACTCTTTGATTTAAATTCTTTTGGAAATCTCTTAACTGGAGCTCTATCTCCCTTATCTGTTCTGCTAAAGCGTCTTTGTCAAAATCAAACTCAACACTCTCTGCATTTGTTCTTATTGATCTACGAATATGCTCAAGTGTGTTGATTGTCTCATCTATATTAGTTCTGAAAGTTGATATTTCATAATCAAGCTGCTGTTTACGTGCAGTCATTACAGCTAGACGGGTCTCTTGTGGCACCAGTCTTTCATTGACACTTTCTACGACCCCGTGCGCAATATCTTTGACTCTTTTTTCGTATGCTTGTTTTTTGTAGTTAGCGCTTTCTAATTTTAACCTGGCAATCTCTCTTTCATTCTTAACTTGCTCTAGTCTGTGCATTAAAGTTTCGCGGTCTTTTTGTAATTTCTTAGAACGCTCAAGATTACTGCCAAAGCGATGTTCCATGTCAGCATCTGCCATATCTTGTCTTCTAATACGATCTTCCAAAGCATGTGCTTCTCGGTTAGAACTTTCATACCCTGAAGCAAGTTGGTCTGCTTTTTGTCCTGCTCTTCTGTATTTTCCCTCGTTCCACCAAGTCTGCAAACGCTCAACAGTACCGATTCTTGCAGTAGTTTTTACAGAACCAACAAACTCCCGGGTGTTATTCTTAACCCGTTCAAAAAACCCTGGCTCATTATTAATATCCAGGTTTTCGTCTATTTCAGGCGGTTTGTTTTTTGTTTCAGTGGAATCATCCGGCTGAGCCTGCGGCTGATGTTCCGGACCGTGCGTTTCAGACATTGGTTATGTCTCTTAATTACTGTTAGTAGTATACAATATTTCCAAAGAAAAAGATAATTTTAAATATCTTCTAAACCAGCACGCTCTTGTAAGTCAGTGGAAACTTCTTCCGGTTCAAAAGAAAAAGTGGAATCAATAACTTCTGAAACCAATTCTTCATGAGCGGCTTGCTTTGCGCTTTGAGCTGCCTCTTCTTGTTTTTGCGCTTGAATAATCTTCTGGTTTATCTCTTCAATGTCTTCTAGCTGATTCTGAACCTTTTTCAACAAGATCTTTTCGTAATCATCTATGCCCATAATTACAAGTGCCGGGTTGCCCTGTTCATCAATGACAAAAAACTTGCCTCCGTCCGCTTTCGCTATATCTATCAATCTCTTTAAGTTATCCATGGGCATATTCTATGCCTAAGTCATTTTCCCTGCAAATTGACAAAAACCCCATTATTTTTGATAATGCGGTATCAGTGGACAGCAGGCTCAGAACACACCACCGCAGACACCACGTGCCCACCCCATTGTCGGAGGATCAATGAAGTTCTCCAAAAAGAGCCTCGCAAGGCAGTTTGAGCTTTTGGGGCTGTTGAAGATCTACAATGAAGACCTCGCGACTTTCCTGGAAGTAGCGTTCGTGATGATCGCTGCGGTCCTGCTTCTTTCTACGATACACTGCGAGAAGTATGACCCGGGGACTGGCAAGGTCTCTGTGATCCCTGTTCCTGCGGGCTTGCACAGCGCGCCAAGCAACCTTGAGGTGCCTGAGGATGGTTCACCACGCTTCCGAGCAGTACGACCCCAGCCGCAGCTGCTCATCATACCCAAGGAAGTGCTATGCAGAATCCCCTTCAAGCAGCAGATCAACCCCTTCATCTCTCAGGCTGCTGACGGGCACCAAACGTTTGACTCCTTGCAGTTTGTTCCGGGGGTCAACGTCGATGGGCAACTGCGTTCATCCTTCCGTGTGAACATGGGTGCGAACGAACAACATGCCAGGCTAAACATCTCCCTGACCAATACGGTCTGCGGAAATGTTTCGCAGGTATATCCGTTCCTAACGCGCCATGCGGATGGACACGTCCAGTTGGATTCAATCGGCTTCTGGCCGCAGACGTTTGTTAACGGCCACCCCAGCAACATTGCACGATTCAACTACTAGATGGAGAAGAAACGAAAGAGCCGACAAGCGCAGTACGCGTCTGTCGGCTCTTTCCCTTTTCTAAACGTTTTTAATTCTGACCCTTACGAGCATTAATTGATGCTCGTGCTTCAATAATTCCTGCAGCAACATTCTTTGGAACTTCATCATAATGATCAAATTCCATAGCATAGTTTCCCTGACCCTGAGTCATGGAACGCAATGCTGTTGCATAACCAAACATTTCAGCAAGCGGTACAAAAGCATCGATTATTTTTAGATTTCCTCGATCATTCATTTCTTTAACTTGTCCGCGCTTGGAGTTAATGTCTCCAATGACATCACCCATGAAAGAATCTGGAATGGTTACTTCAACTTTCATTATTGGTTCAAGCAAGATTGGATCTGCTTTCTTAACACCATCCTGGAAAGCTTTGGAAGCTGCGATTTTGAAAGCAACTTCTGAAGAGTCAACGTCGTGGTAAGAACCATCATAGACAGCGCAATGGAAGTCAATAACCGGGAAGCCTGCGATAACACCGTTTTCTGCTGCTTCTTTAACTCCCTTTTCAATTGGCGCTATGAATTCTCTTGGAATTGTTCCACCAACAACCTCTGATTCAAAAGTAAATCCTGAACCTGGCTCTTTTGGTTCCAAACGAATCCAGCAATGACCGTATTGTCCCTTACCACCGGATTGTTTAATGAACTTACCTTCTGATTCAATGACTTTCTTAAACTTTTCTTTGTAAGCAACCTGTGGTTTACCAACGTTTGCTTCTACTTTAAATTCACGTTTCATGCGGTCAACAATAATTTCAAGGTGCAATTCTCCCATTCCTGAAATGATAGTCTGACCTGTTTCTTCATCACCTTTAATGTGAAAGGTTGGATCTTCTTCGCCAAGTTTGTTTAAAGCAATACCCATCTTTTCCTGGTCTGCTTTGGTTTTTGGCTCAATAGCCATAGAAATGACCGGCTCTGCAAACTTAATGCTTTCAAGTCTTACCGGATGGTCAACATCACAAAGCGTATCTCCTGTAAATGTATCTTTTGGACCAACTAAAGCTGCGATGTCTCCGGCATATACTTCTTTAACATCTTCTCTGTCATTTGCTTTCATCAAGACTATACGACCAACGCGCTCTTTATTTCCTGAACGTGTGTTTAAAACATATGAACCTGCACTTAATTTACCAGCATAAACTCTAAAGAACGCGAGCTTGCCCACAAAAGGATCTGTGGCAATCTTGAAAGCAAGGGCTGTAAACGGTTCTTCGTCGTCTGGTTTTCTGACTATCTTATCAGCACCCTCAACATCAGCTTCTTTTACTTTAGGATCAACACCAATGATGTGCGCTTTGTCTAAAGGAGATGGCAAGTAGTTGGAAACTGCATCAAGCAACGTGTGCACGATAACTCCGCGACCGTCGCCGCCCAAAACAGCGTACATATGTCCTGCAATAATTGCTTTGCGAAGACCAGCAACAATTTCTTCTTCTGAAAGTTCTGCGCCGGAAAGATACTTTTCCATTAATGTATCATCTGACTCAACGAGTTTTTCAATGAGCTGATGTCTGTACTGTTTTGCTTTTTCAAGCATCTCAGCAGGGATTTCTCCTTCCACCAAGCTCTTGTCATGAAAATCTGTGTAAGTGTAAGCTTTCATCTTTATCAAATCAACAACGCCATTGATGTCTTTTTCAAAACCAATCGGCAATTGAATTGGGAAAGCGTTTGGCGAAAGACGTTTGTGGATAGAATCAAGAGACTTGTAAAAATCTCCGCCAGTCTGGTTAATTTTGTTAATGAAACAAACTCTAGGCACGCCATATTTATCAGCCTGTCTCCAAACTGTTTCTGACTGCGGTTCAACACCCATCTTGCCGTCAAAGACAACGCAAGCGCCGTCTAAAACACGCAAAGAACGTTCCACTTCAACTGTAAAGTCAACGTGACCCGGGGTATCAATGATGTTAATCTTGTTGCCCTTCCAATAACAAGTAACAGCAGCAGCAGTAATTGTAATGCCGCGTTCTCTTTCTTGTTCCATCCAGTCTGTGACTGTTTCTCCTTCATGCACAGCACCAATATTATGCGTTACACCGGTTTGATACAGGATTCCTTCAGTAATTGTGGTTTTACCGGCATCAATGTGCGCGATAATACCGATATTTCTTGTTTTATCTATTGAATATTCTCTAGGCATTTATTTATATGTTATCTTCTTTGGAATTTAGCAAAATGAGCAAAAGCTTTGTTTGCTTCAGCCATTCTGTGCGTATCTTCACGCTTTTTAATAGCAGCACCAATCTTGTTGTAACCATCCATAATTTCAGCTGCCAATTTCTGATACATAGGAGCGCCTTTTCTGGCTTGAGCTGCTGCAATTAACCACTTCATTCCGATAGCGGTTTTTCTTGGTTCAACAACTTCCATAGGCACCTGATAGTTAGCGCCGCCGATTCTGCGGCCTTTAACTTCAACAAGCGGAGAAATATTTCTTAATGCTTGTTCAAAAATTTGTTTGCCTTCAACTGGCTGTTCTGCTGTAGACATTTTTTTAGAAACTTCTTCTAAAGCCATGTAAAAAATTCTTTGAGCAACATTTTTCTTTCCGCGCTGCATGAGATAGTTTATGAACTTACCATATTTGGCATTGCCAAACATTGGATCTGGATTTGCCGGATGGCGATTTACTGAACGTGCTTTTCTTGGCATAGTTTTATGCTTTCTTTACTCCGTACTTACTTCTGCTGCGTTTACGACCATCAACGCCAAGGGTGTCGAGTTTTCCTCGAACAATGTGATATCTAACACCAGGTAGATCTTTAACTCTTCCGCCGCGAATCATAACCACAGAGTGTTCCTGCAGATTATGTCCGATTCCGGGAATGTAGGCTAAAACTTCCATGCCATTGGTCAAACGAACTTTTGCAATTTTACGCAAGGCTGAGTTTGGTTTCTTTGGTGTGGTTGTATAGACCTTTAAACAAACTCCGCGCATAAAAGGGCTTGGACGCCATACGGTCTGTCCTTTTATTACGTTAATACGTCTCTCAAGAGCAGGAGTTTTGGATTTGCTCTTAAGTGGGCTGCGTCTGCGACGCACCAACTGATTGATTGTAGGCACTCTACTTATCCTTTCTAAAAACGGTGGCGTGGGATTGGAACCTCACTGCTCTTTCACCCGTGCGGGGGTTACTCCGTATTTAGTGATTAATTAATTGATATCGAAATGATATACGCAGATAATTGTACGGTTAAACCCCAAAAAAGTCAACAGTCCTTTAAAAACATCATTTGCCTTTTCCGTTTATTTATATACAATACTTGAGACAACAAGAAGGGAACCTGACTGAAGAGGAGGATTCATGGTGGGAAAATCCATGTTCGCGAACGACCAGTTCACCTTCACGGAGACCAGCGGGGGGCTGCTGACAATTAGCATCTCTGACTCTGTCATCAACCGACAGAAGCTGATCAGCGATCTGACTGACGCTCTCCGTGGCACGGCTCCAAGGCCGCGTTGCCTCTTCGGACTCCGCTCCTTCTACCCCGAAGTTGCCGGACCGCTAATGGCGCTCGCCAACCACATCGACTGGCGACAGGTCAGGAACGTCACCTTCTCGGAGGGGACGATCATGGCTCAGTTGATCCCCTGACTTCCCACCAACCACAAGACCCGCTGAGAACCAGCGGGTCGCAGTATTTTTAAACGTTATGCTATGCCAAAAATTCTGAAAAAGAATCCAACGATCGGTAGCATAAAATGTTGAAATGCTCCTGTATAGAAAAGGATGTAGATAAGGATTAAGAAAGGAAGTATTCCTGCAAAACCTCGCATCTCAATACTCATAATCCAATTAATCGCTCTTTCACCGAATATTGCTGCCAAGACTTTTGAACCGTCAATCGGCGGTATTGGAATCATATTGACAACAGCAAGAAAAATATTGATCTGTGCAACCAAAACAAAAATATTATGTACCGTTTCAGGCAAAGAAAAGACTTTAACAAAAATGGCAAAGAGAATTGCCAGAAAAATATTAGTTAGAATTCCTGCTGCAGAAACCCAGAAAACACCCCAGCGGAAATTTTTTAAATTATTGTAATTTACAGGAACCGGTTTTGCAGCCCCGAAAATTATCGGAGACCCGGACATATACAAAACAATTGGGATTAGAAAACTAAAGTACAAATCCAAATGCACGAGCGGGTTTATCGTTATTCTGCCCATGACCCGGGCTGTGTCATCACCAAAGTATTCAGCAACAGAACCGTGCGCGATCTCATGCAATATTGCTGAAAACAAAAGTATTAAAAGCGCGATTATCAAATCCATGTTTCTATGTTTTTATTAAATCTCTTGATTATTATACCAAAACATGTTAATATACCGAAGTTATTAAAACATCTAGAAGATATATGCCAAGAATGTGTGCAATCTGCGGTAAAGGATATTCCAAGACAATCAAGCGCAGCCACTCTATGCGAGCTTCCATAAAAAGACTGTTACCAAACTTACAATGGACAAAATACGAGGGCAGAAGAGTAAAGGCTTGCGCAAGCTGCATTAAAACCCAAGCAAAAAAATTAGCAAAAGCAGCAGTCTAATCCCACGCAATTGAAATCCCCCGAAAGGGGGATTTTTTAATGTTCTTTTAACTAAAAGTTAATTACTTTGGAGTATTAATATCAGGAAACAAGTTCCTGATTTGGGGATGGCAGGTTAGCGAGAACCAGCCTCACCAACTTGTTCTCGTGGGTTCGAGTCCCATCATCTCCACCATTGACAGGGCGGATTAAATTAAATACGATTGAATTGGTGAGGCTGGTTTCCGTAACCTGTTTTAAAGCCCCGAAGAAATTCGGGGCTTTAAATTATACTGTAAAATATTCTGTGCCGTCTTTTTTGTTGCTGGCTATCTTGTCCATCAAATCATGCAGCTCTTCTTCTGAAAAAAACTCAATCATTATTTTTCCGCCACGACCTTTCTTCTCAATCTTTACTTTAGTTCCAAGTTTACTACGTAGTTCATTTTCCCAAGCAAGAGTATTTGGATCAGGACCAGCTGCTTCTAATCTCGGGCGTGCCATTAATTCACGAACTTTTGCTTCAACCTGACGCACGTTTAATCCTTGATCTACAATCATCTTAAAAAGAGCAAGTTGTCTCTCCATACCAGCAAGCCCAAGTATTGCTCTGGCATGCCCTTCTGAAATCTTTCCTTCTATGATTGCTCTCTGAATTTCTGCGGGAAGGTTTAACAAACGGACTGTGTTTGCAATCGCAGGTCTTGATTTACCAACTTTCTGAGCAACCTTTTCTTGAGTCAAACCAAAGTTATCCATTAACTTCTGGTAGGCTTGAGCTTCCTCAATCGGATTTAATTCCTGTCTTTGAATGTTTTCTATCAAAGCAACCTCAAGCTTAGTCTGGTCTGCCATCCCCTGTTTTATAATTACGGGGACTTTTGTAAGACCAGCGAGTTGGGAAGCACGAAACCTTCGTTCACCAACAACAAGCTCGTAACCTGCCGGTGTTTTATTTACAACCAAAGGTTGAATGACGCCGTGTTCTTTTATGGAATCAGCAAGCTCTTGTAGGTGCTCCTGGTTGAAAACTTTTCTTGGCTGGTACGGGTTTGCAACAATATCTTCAATGGGAACCTCCTGAACTGAAGCATCTGAGTAGGAAATACGCTCGGTTAATTCAGGATCTTTATGAATTTCAGGCAATGAAAAAGACTGCGTCCCGTTAGGCTCCGCTTTTTGCGTTGGAGTCGGATTTGCAGTCTCTGTGTTTAAGTTTTGATTGTCAGTATCAAACATTTTTGTCTTTATATTTTCTCTGGTTGAATTAAATTTAAAAATTCCTGAACATTTCTAGTAAGCCTCAAATTGTACCTGGTCTTTGAATTATAGTTTGTTTTAGGTTCTATAGTATATCTCTTAAAATTAAATCCTAAAATAGAAACCATTTCATAAAAATCTTCTGATAACCCAGGAATTACTGTGGTAAAAAATACTGCTTTGTATCCTCGATCCAAGTATATCGAACCATCAGTTTCTAGTAATCCTCTCAAGCATGGAATGATATATTTCGCGTTCGAAAAGATCCATTTTGGTATTCCCGCTTGCTGAACGAACTTAGACCCTAAATCTGCTTTCCAACCCAATAAAGATTCCAGCTTATTTGAGAAACAGCTTATATCAACACAGTGGTCTGACCTTTTTACGAGCGAAACTTTGTTATTCGGAAATGCTATTTTTAAAGCCGTCTGAATCTTTGAGATAAGGAAAGGGTATTTCAAATCGCAAGTTACTCGTAATCTGACCGCGCGCCCATTAGGGTTGGATAAATTGCCATCTCCTAATGCTACGCCAATTATATATGCAAGGTTTTTTAAATCAAAATTAAATGGTGCTTTGTCTTTAATGGTGCCGGTGGTGGGATTTGAACCCACAAGCCCTTGCGAGCGGCAGATTTTGAGTCTGCTACGTATGCCAGTTCCGTCACACCGGCGCATAATATTTCAAAATTACTCCCTGATTTTATCACATTGCCCGATGTTTGTAAAACATATATAATCCAAACATGTCATATATTCATGCAACCATTTTAGGTATTGTAGAAGGGCTTACAGAGTTCCTTCCCATTTCATCAACAGCTCATTTGATCCTTGTTTCTGATCTAATGCATTTGGTACAAAATGAGTTTAACAAAAGTTTCGAAATAATCATCCAGGTCGGTGCAATACTTTCTGTTGTTTTTTTGTATTACAAAGACATTTTTAAATGGTTGATGATTAAAAAACTTTTTGTTGCTTTTGTTCCAACCGCAGTTATTGGCCTAATTCTCTACAAATTCATCAAGGGATACTTAATTGGAAACACTGTGGTTGTGCTTTGGGCTTTGGCTCTGGGTGGTCTTTTCTTGATTATCTTTGAAAAAGTTTTTGCAAAAAAAATAGCTTTTAATGAATCCAAAGAATCAGGACTAAATGAAATATCTTACAAACAGTCTTTTGTCATCGGTCTTTTTCAATCGCTGGCAGTAATACCCGGCGTTTCCCGTTCTGCTGCAACTATTGTTGGAGGTATGCTTTGGGGGGTTAAAAGAAAAACTATCGTGGAATTCTCCTTTTTATTAGCAGTACCAACCATGATTGCGGCAACCGGACTGGATGTTTACAAAAACATGCATGCTTTCACAAACAGCGACTGGAAATTTCTCTCTCTTGGTTTAATTGTTTCTTTTGTAACTGCGATCTTGGCTATTAAATTCTTTATCGCATATATTCAAAAAAATACATTCAGCGCCTTTGGCTGGTATCGAATACTTCTGGTTATTGTCTTTGCGATATGGTACTTTGGATAACAAAAAACGCTGCAACAAGCAGCGTTTTTAAATTCTTAAGCTATACCCGGAACAGGAAACTTTAAACTGAAATCAATGACTGCTTGTTTCACTTCATCAAGCTTTGTTTGATCATTTCTGTTTGAAATCGCCCGATCAATTAAGTCAGCAACAACATCCATTTCAGCTTCTTTCATGCCTCTGGTGGTTAAAGCAGGCGTTCCTAAACGAATCCCTGAAGGATCCATTGGTTTTCGCTGGTCATATGGCACCATGTTCTTGTTAACAGAAATCCCGACTTGTTCTAAAACCTTTTCCGCTTCTTTACCAGTCACTCCCTTGCTGCCAAAAACATCCACAAGCATCAGATGATTGTCAGTACCCCCTGAAACAATGCGATACCCTTTTTCTGAAAGCTTTGCTGCTAGTCTTTTCGCGTTTATTATTATCTGCTTAGTGTATTCTTGATATTCGGGTTTTAAAGCTTCAGCAAAAGCAACAGCCTTGGCAGCATTAATATGATCATGCGGACCACCCTGAACTCCCGGAAATACAGCCTTGTCTATTGCTGCGGCATGCTGTTCTTTGCACATAATTATTGCACCTCTTGGTCCACGAAGAGTTTTATGCGTTGTTGTTGAAACCACGTCAAAATATGGCACAGGACTTTCCAGCTGCTTTCCGGCAATGAGTCCTGAAATGTGCGCTATGTCTGCAAAAGTATATGCACCAATTTTGTCTGCTATCTCTTTAAATCTTTTCCAGTTTAAAGTTCTTGAATATGCTGAAAATCCTGCGATGATCATTTTTGGCTTTTCTGCCAAAGCAATTCTTTCAACTTCATCCATATCTACTTCTTCTGTTTCTTTATTTACTGTGTATGGGATGATGTTAAAAAGCTTTCCGGAAAAATTCATTGGATGACCATGTGTTAAATGTCCGCCCTGGTCTAAAGAAAGCCCCAGCACTTTATCACCCGGCTGCAGTAGCGCAAAGTAAACTGCAATGTTAGCAGGACCTCCTGAAAGCGGTTGAACGTTTACATGCTCTGCACCAAAAAGTTCTTTAGCACGCTCAATAGCTAAAGTCTCTGCTTTATCAATGACTTCATTGCCGCCATAATATCTTTTGCCAGGATATCCTTCTGAATATTTATTTGTCAGGATGCTGCCCATCGCTTCAAGCACAGCTTCTGAAACATAATTTTCAGAAGCAATTAACTCCAGCCCTTGCTTCTGTCTTTTTTCTTCTTCCTTGATTATTTCGTACAAATTAGGGTCTTGTTTTTGGATGTTTGAATATTTCATGGATTTTAAAATTAAGAATCTTGTGGTTCTTTCCTTTGTTCATCTGTTCTGTTTTTAAAAATTAGCTCATTTTAAAAAATCTCCGTTATTTTAACGCTGCGAATATTTGTTTCTCAGTAATCGGACCAGCTCGCAGAACCTCTAAGTCAACTTCTTGCTGATTCCCTTGTCCTTTTGTGGATAGTTTTACAAAAGTTGAAGGCTTAATCTTCTTTAATTTCCCTGCGTCTATGATTATATCAGGTTTAAGCTTTCTTTTGTTAAATTGCTTAAGCAGATCTTTTGAAGAATATGAATCAAAACCACCCTTTTCTGAAGCAGGATTTGCGCTGGTTGCGGTGATTGGTCCTGCTTTTTTAGCAAGATCTAAAGCAAAATTGTTCTTAGCAATGCGTAAACCTAAATACCCTGTATTTGCAGTTAACTTTTTTAATATCTTGTTCTTTGATTTTAAAGGTAAGGCCATTGAAAGTGGTCCTGGAAGAAACTTTTTTGCCAATTTTTCCGCAACAATGTTCCAATATACGTATTTTTTTGCAAGGGAGACTGAAGGGAAAAAAACATGCACTGGTTTGTTAAAACCTCTCTCTTTAATTTTGTAAAGTTTTCCTACCGCAATTTTGTTTGAAATTAAAGCGGCGAGACCATATGAAGTGTCTGTGGGATAGACGACGGTTTTTCCTTTTTTTAAGGAACTAACCGCAAATCTTAAAACCTTGCTGTAATTAGTTTTAGTTAATTTAAGGATAATCATAGTTTCAGTATATCAAAAAAAGCGGAGTGCCACATCCGGCAACCCGCTTTTGTTTAAACAACAAAATTGATTAATCTTTCAGGAACAAACACTATTTTTTTGATCTTGGATGTTCCAATGGCGTTGCGCACTGTTTCGATCTTTAAAGCCTCTTCTTTAACACCTGCTTCCAAGGATCCTTTGGCTATGGAAAGATTGCCCCTAAATTTTCCATTAACCTGAACAACATAGGTGGAAGTTTGGCTTATGAGTTTGTTTGGATCATAAACCGGCCAAGGTTGTTTTGTGACACTTCCTTTGCCAGAAAGCATTTTCCAGGATTCTTCTGAGATGTGCGGTGCAAAAGGTGTGAGGATAACAACGAATTTTTTTAGAGTCTCTTTGGAAATGTTTTCTCCTGAAACCGCGTTAATAAATTCCATGAACGAAGAAACTGCGGTGTTAAACTTCATTGCTAAAACAGCCTCTTCCACTCTTTTTATTAACCTATGAATCTCCAAAACAACCTTTTCTGAATCTTTGTTTTTTGAAGATGCGTTCTCTGAAACCAGACTCCAAGAACGCTGCAAGAAACGATATACTCCAACAACTCCTTTTTCATTCCAGGATATTGTTTGTTCATGCGGTCCTAAGAAAAGCTCAAACATTCTCAGGGTATCCGCTCCATATTGTTTAATAATAGCATCAGGATTTGCAACATTTCCTCTGGATTTAGACATTTTTTCACCATCTTCGCCAAGAATTATGCCATGCGGCTGGCGACGCTTGTATGGCTCACTCATAGGCACCAGACCTTGATCAAACAAAAACTGATTCCAAAAACGGGAATACAAAAGATGTAGGGTTGTATGCTCCATGCCCCCAAAATATATATCTACTGGCAACCAATACTTTAAATTTTTTAAATCTGCAAAACGTTTTTTGTTTTTAGGGTCTGTGTATCTTAAAAAGTACCAAGAACTTCCGGCCCATTGCGGCATAGTGTTAGTTTCTCGCTTTGCTCGAGTGCCACATTTTGGACATTTCACGTTAACCCAGGAATCAATGGCTGCAAGTGGCGACTGCCCTGTTCCTGTTGGTTCATATTTTTTAACCTTGGGAAGTTTAACTGGTAATTCTTTTTCTGGAACAGGAACAATTCCACAGTCGGAGCAATGAATTAAAGGAATCGGCTCACCCCAATATCGTTGTCTGGAAAAAACCCAGTCACGCAATTTGTAAGTTATTTTGCTGTTTCCAAATTTCTCTGTAATTTTCTTTTTCGCTGTTTCAAAATCTAAACCGTTAAACTCTCCGGAATTCTGAAGCCTCCCTTTTTCATTAACAACAACGCGCATGGGTAGATGATATTTTCTTGCAAACTGCTCATCACGAAGATCATGACTTGGTACAGCCATGATTGCACCTGTGCCATATTGAGGCAAAACATAATCAGCAATCCAAACTGGAATCAGTTCTTTCGTTGCCGGGTTTATTGCAGAAACACCTTTCAATTCAACTCCGGTTTTTTCTTTCTCCAGAGCAGAACGCTGGATGTCTGTTTTATTCTTTGCTTCGTTTATATATCCTTGAACTTCGTCCCAATTTTTTATGTCTCTGTTTAAATTAAAAACTATTGGGTGCTCCGGAGCAACAACTAAGTATGTTGAACCGAACAAAGTGTCTGGGCGAGTTGTAAAGACTTTAATGCTCTGCAAAGCAGCAGAAAGTACTTCAGATTCTTTTTCTCCCTGGAAATGCGGCACTTGTGACTTTTTCTGAAGAAGAACTGCGGATAGTTTTTTTGCGTAATTCTCCCCGTCAGAAACAGGAACTATAGTATCCTGGGTATCATAAAGTAGGGTAAAATTGGAGCAATTATTTTTTATCTTGTTAAAATCAAAACCTCTTTGAGCAGCGAGCGTGACAGTACTTCTTTCAACCCCGTCTAAGAACTTTCCGGTAAATGGTGTGCCGAAGAGAACAACACGGTTTAATTTAATACCCTGTTCTAACAAACGCAAGGCAACAATACCACCAAAAGAATGCCCTATGACAACCGTATTTTCATCTAACTGACAATTATTTCTAACATACTCTGCTTCTTCAAGGTCATTAGGCTGATCCGGATTAAGAAGCTTTGGAACTTGAACTCTGTAACCTCTCTTTTCTAATTCCTCTTTAAGCCACGGATATGTTTTGGTATTTCCACTTCTACCGTGTAGCAAAACAAAATTTTTGACCTTTTTGTTTGAAATTTCAAACTCAATCTCAGCACCCTCGCTTCTGCCAATCCAATTTTCTTGTTGTAATTTAACAGCCTCCGGCCAATCTAAAGACTCTAAACCGTCTAATAATTTCTGCGCATACTTTGTAATCCTTAAATACCATTGGCGCATCTCTTTCTTCTCAACCGGAGTTCCGCAGCGTTCGCATTTTCCGTCTACAACTTCTTCGTTTGCAAGACCAGTCTTGTCTTTAGGACACCAATTAATTAAAGATTCTGCTTCATATGCCAAGCCTTGTTTAAAGAACTGCAAGAAAATCCACTGTGTCCATTTGTAATAGTTTGGGTCTGTGGTGTTTACTTCTCTGGACCAGTCAAAACTCAAACCAAGAGAATTAATTTGTTTTTTAAAATTCTTGATATTTTGTTTGGTCGAAACTTCAGGCTGGACTCCCATTTTAATGGCATAGTTTTCAGCAGGCAATCCAAAAGCATCCCAGCCTAAAGGAAACATGACTTCATTGCCCTTAGCTCTTAAAAATCTTGAGGTGACGTCTGCTGCTACGTACGAACGAAGGTGTCCGGTGTGTAAACCAGCACCAGATGGGTAGGGAAATTCAACAAGAACGTATTTTTTTGGTTTCTTTGAAAAATTCTTTGAATAGTAAACCTTATTCAAAGACCAAAATTTCTGCCACTTTCTCTCTATTTTTTCCGGAGTATATTTCATAATCTAAATCTTTCTCTTCGGACGTATAGTCATTGCAGCAAAAGCATTTAAAAGAATTGCCAATATCGACATATGGATCAAACCAGCAACGTAAATGTATGCTGAATCGGTTTGCAAGGCATCAAGTCTTGAAAATATGACAAGCAGAGCTGCAAGAAGAGTGTAAACATAGGAGCTTTGTCTGAAGTGATATCTCCATTTAAAATCCCTGTGATCTTCCAGTGTGATTATTGCGAAATTACCTATGAGCAGGAAGATTCCTCCAAAAACTAGCAGCAAAAATAAATACGAAAAATTCGGGTGCCAAAGTGTTCCCAGGTCAGTGCCATAGGCGATTAAAAACGTATCCACTATGGCAATCGGGAAAACGAAAAAGAGATAGAATATTGGTGTGAGTTTTTTCATAACTTTAGACTTTAAAAAGTGCTTTTGCGTTTAAAGTAGTTTGTTGACAAACTTCTTCAAAACTTAATCCTTTAACTAGAGCAATGTACTTTGCAACATACTCTACATAATTTGGCTGGTTTCTTTTTCCCCGGTATGGCGCTGGGGCGAGGTAAGGTGCATCTGTTTCTAAAACGATTCGCTCAATAGGACAGTTCTTTACAACTTCCCTTAAAATCCCGCTTTTATCAAAAGTAATTATACCATTTAGACCAATATATCCGCCAAGCTTTAAAAACTTCTCTGCAACCAACCAATTACTAGTAAAGCTGTGTATTTCAAAACGAGTTGGCTTTTCTAGCTTTAAGATTTCTAAAATGTCTTCATATGCATCATCAAATCCCTTTTGAGTACGACAGTGAATGACCAGCGCTTTATCTAGCTCTTGCGCCAGTTTAATCTGTTGCAGGAAAGCTTCTTTTTGGATTGTTTTGACTTCTTCTAAAGTTTTATCTGCCGGCAAGCGGTAGTAATCCAAACCACATTCCCCTATACCGACAACCTTGGGATCTTGTGCTAATGCTTTGTAATATGAATAGTCAAACTCTTCTTCGCGACTTATGAAATGCGATTCTTCTTCGTCAACCTCTTGAGAAATGGTATGCACCGGGTGTAAACCAACAACTGCATAAACATTTTCAAATTGTTTTGCTATGTCTAAAGCTTTTTTGGAAGTGTCTTTTTGTGTGCCAACGTTATTAACAATCACAGCGGCTTGCTGCGTTTGTTTAATTACATCCTCAAGGTCTTCTTTAAACGCGGCAAGATTAACGTGCGCGTGAGTATCATAAAGTTGCATGTTCACCTCAAGCTATTCCACTCTTGGAAAAAGCGGCTCTATTTTACTAATTGCATCACTTTCAAAAACTCTTCTGATCTTTTCAGCTGTTTGCGGCATAAAAGGAGAAAGGGACAGGCCAACAAGTTTAACTTGGGCGCCAAGCACTGACAAAACCTCATCGAGTTTTTCTTTGTTAGCAGGATCTTTTGCTAAATCCCAAGGTTTTGTTTCATCAATATATTGATTGGCCCAGGCAATTGCTTCCCAAATTCTTGCTAAAGCTTCATGAAAACGAAAACTCTCAACCATTCCTAAGACATCTTCCAAACTATCATGCGGTTCTACAATCTCAGGTATTTCGCCGTGAGAATATTTTTCTATCATATTAGTCAATCTTGAAACCAGGTTGCCCAAACCATTTGCTAAATCACCGTCATATCTGGCTTTTATCTTTTCTTCAGAAACATCACCATCTTGGCCAAAAGCAATTTCGCGCATCAAAAAATATCTCACAGCATCACTGCCATATTTCAAAACCCAATCATTAGGATCAATGACATTACCAATGCTTTTGCTTATTTTCCTTTCATTTGCCGTCAAGTATCCGTGAGCAACAACTCCCTTAGGCATTTCAATTCCTGCTGCCAAAAGCAGAGCTGGCCAGATAATACAATGAAATTTAATAATGTCTTTGCCGACAATATGCCAGTCTGCTGGCCAATATTTCTTAAACAATTCTTTGTCACTATGATAGCCAACCCCTGAAATATAGTTGATCAAGGCATCAACCCAGACATATACTGTCTGGTTTTCATCCCAAGGCAATGGTATACCCCACTTAACGTTTGGTCTGCTAATAGCAATGTCGTTAAAACCTTGAGCTAACAAACTTAAAACTTCCTTACGATGCGCTTCAGGCCAGATTTTAAATTCTCCCTTTTCTATCTTTTCTTTGATTTGGTCTGTAAAATTAGAAACCTTGAAAAACCAATTTTTTTCCGTAATCAATTCCGGTTTTGTCTGATGTTCCGGACAAAGACCATTAACCAAATCTTTTTCTGTCAAAAAGGCTTCATGTCCTGTGCAATACAAACCAGAATACTCAGCTTCGTAAAGATATCCGTTTTCTTTAATCTTCTTTAAAATATCAGCAACAGTTGCCAAATGATCAGGATCTGTTGTTCTGACAAAACGATCAAAAGAAAGATCGAGATTCTTCCAAGCGTCTTCAAAATATTTGTAGGTTTGATCAGCAAAAGCCTGCGGTTCCAAGCCTTGTGCTTTGGCATACTCCGCAATTTTTGCGCCATGTTCATCAGTGCCTGTTAAAAAAAAGGTTTGCTTGCCAGAAAGTCTGGCTAAGCGTGCTAAAACATCAGAAGCCACCTTTTCGTAAGAGTGGCCAATGTGCGGTTTCCCGTTTATATAATCTATGGCTGTAGTAATGTAATATTTCATCTGTTATGCGCTTTTTAAGGTTTCCCATTCCTCTATAATCACCTGAATAACCGCAACCACCGGCACAGCAAGAAGAATGCCGAAGATTCCTGCAAGTTTAAAACCTATCAAAATTGCAAGTAAAATAACTAAAGGAGAAACACCAACGGTTTTTTGCATGATCTTAGGAACTAAAACATATCCTTCAATCTTAGAAAGTACAATGTACATAATCATAACAACAACAGCCAAAGTTGGGCTTTGCAAGAAAGCAAAGAAGATTGCAGGTATGGCTGCAACAAACGGACCAATATATGGGATGAGCTCAAAGAAACCGCTTAAGATTGCCAGAACCAGCGCATACTTAATTCCCAAAACAGTTAAAGCAATGAAAGTAATTGCAAAAATCACAGCGGAAACTATGATCTGACCAATCATCCAAAGTCCGATCTTTTTTTGAATCCTTGTGACAATGTGTAAAATCTTTGGCTGACTTTCTTTGGGAGCAAGCGTGTAGACAAAGTTTTTCATGCCGTTTTTTTCAGCAAGCAGGTAGAAAGAAACAACCAAAACCGTAACTATTTCAATAAAGCCGTTAAAGACTCCGAGTGTTTTGCTAAAAAAGTTTTCTGAAAGTACATTAAACTGGTTTGCTAAAGATTGAACGTTCTTGCTTAAAATTTCCGTAAGATTAAAATCCCGCAAAAAACTGTTTGGTCCGATCTTGTTTGAAATTTCACTAGCTAAGAAATCATTGTTAGTAACTTGCTGGAATTGCTGAATAACCGGAGGGGTTACCAAAAAACCGATTAAAACAACAAAAGCAAGTGCGAGTATATATACCGCAACAACGCTGACGCTTCTGGGAATACGCCATTGCAAAAATAATTCCACCAAAGGCTCAAGGGCTGAGGCTAAAGTTATGGCAATCAAGAGAAGGATTAAAATATCTCGGATAGTCCATGCAAAAAACAAGATCAGACCAATAATCGTGATCTTTACCAAAGTAGAGGTAGCAACACTTATATCTGTTTCCCGACTAAACATTAATCTCTTTATTTTAATTACTTCCTAAGCTTCTTTAAAAGCTTTATATCCTCCCTCACTTTATCATGTTCGGTCTCTAAAATCAAAAGCTTTTGCTGCTTATTTTTTTTCTCTAAACCTTTAAAAAATGCGAGTATTTCAGCAAAACCAGACTTTCCGATCAAACCCTCATTAATATGTTCGTGTCTGTCTTTGTGACTTCCCAGCTCTACTTTTGAATCATTGCAGTGTGACATTTTTAAATACTCTAGACCGATCTTTTTTTCAAAATCATCAAAGGTCTTTTTAACCGCCTTCTTGTTTCTTAAATCATAACCACTGGCAAAAGCATGCTGGGTGTCAAAGCAGATCCCGCCAAAGCTTTTGTATTTCTTTAATGCTTTAACAAATCTCGCTAGCTCTTCAAAGCTGTCACCAATTACTTCGCCTGCTCCTGCTGAGATTTCAAGCAGGAACAAGGTTTTCCCTTTGTAACCATCTAACACTTTTTTTAAACCTTTAACTACCTGGGCTTCTCCTTCTTTTTGTCCAAGGTCCTTAAAACTTCCCAAGTGCACCATTAAATATGAGGCACCCAGCAAACTTGCTCGCTCTAATTCTTCTCTGACAACGGAAACAGAACCATAAAACGTCCTGTTATTTGAGCTTCCGAAGTTTATGTAGTAGGGCGCATGCACGACAAACTCCTCAAAATCGTATTTTGCAAGCTCGGATTTGAATTCGTCTAAAATGCTCTTGGTTAATTCCGGGGCTTTGCCGCCCTGAGGAGAACGCGTAAAGATTTGAAAGGTTTCACAACCCAAATCATGCGCTCGCTTTGGCGCATTAACAACTCCTCCGGCAATAGATACATGACAGCCTATCTTCATATCTTTAATTCTTTTTCAAAAGAGAGTTTTTCTTTAAATGGTCCGATTATTGCAAGACTCATATTTTTCTCTTGGAATATTTCAGAAGCAAGCTTTTGAATATCTTTAACAGTAACTTTTTGCATTTCTGCAAGAAAGCTTTCTATGCTTTTTTGTTTTCCCGTGAAAGCAAAGTGGTCCATCGCCCAATCTAAATTTCTATGTCTGTTTTCAAAAGCAAGAGCAAACTTTCCCCGGATGAAATCCTTGGCTCGTTTTAATTCTTCCGTGCTTACAGAATTATTTTTAACATCTTTTAACTGCTTCAATATTTCAATTAAAGCACTTCTGGTCTTTTCTACCTGCAGGCCTGCATGGATCGTAAAATTACCCGTGTTGTGATATGGCGTATTAGATGCGGAAATATGATAGGCAAGCCCTCTTTTTTCGCGTATTTCCACAAAAAGCCTGGAGCTCATATTGCCTCCTAAAACATTTGCTAAAAGCATTACTGCGGGATTTTTCTTTGAAAGATGATCAAAACTTTTGAAGCCCAAAGCAAAATGGGCTTGCTGAGTATCCTTGTATTGCAAGGTTAAGTTTGGTTTTTTCTGTTTTATTTCTTTGTGCTTATGTCTTGGGGTTCTTTTGTTCTTAAGCTTCCCCCAGGTGTTTTCAATTTTCTTTAAAGCCTCTTTGCTATTAAAGTTTCCGCTAATGCCCAAGATGATGTTTGAGGGCTGATAGAAAGTGTTTTTATATTTTAAGACAGCGGAACGCTTCATTTTTTTAATGCTTTGTCTGCTGCCAAGAATTTCCCAGCCCAGCGTTGATTCCGGCCACATTATTCTTTCCAAATGATTTTCTACCTGGCTTGCCGGAACATCTTCATACTGATTGATCTCTTCTATGATAACGCCTTTTTCTTTTTGCAGTTCATCTTCTTTAAAAAGCGGATTTAAAACCATATCTGAAAGAACATCAAAGATTAAATCAAAATGATGCTTTTCTGCTTTAATATAAAATTCGGTTGCTTCCTTAGAGGTGGAAGCATTAAAATCTCCACCAATGGCGTCAACTATCTGGGAAATATCAGTTGGTTTGGGATACTTTTTGCTGCCTTTGAAAAAAACGTGTTCTAAGAAATGCGACACCCCGGTAACTTTTTTGGTTTCATACCTACTGCCTACTTTAACAAGTATTGTAAAAAGCACTGACTTTGAGTCAGGCAAATTTACTAAGAAAACATTTAGACCGTTTTTAAGAGTTTTGTGTGTTAAATGCATTAGTCTTCTAATCTTTCTTTAAAATATTTTTCTAAATCAGCAAGGGCAACTCTTTCCTGAAGCATGGTGTCACGATCACGCACTGTTACTTTTCCATCCTCTAAAGAATCAAAGTCATAGGTCACACAGTAAGGCGTACCAATTTCATCCTGCCTGCGATATCTTTTGCCAATGGAGCCGGTTTCATCGTATTGCACATACCAATTTTTTCTAAGTTTGTTAGCTAGTTCTCGCGCAGGTATTGAGACCTCATCTTTTTTGGAAAGCGGCAAAACCGCGATCTTAACAGGTGCAATCTTTTTATCAAGCTTCAAAACCACCTCAGATTCTTTTATAGCCTCGGTAGTCGTTGAACGACCACCTTCAATTTCGGTGTAAGCAGAAAGTAAAACAGCAAGGAAGGTTCTATCCACGCCAAATGTCGGTTCAATGACGTGCGGCAAAAACTTTTCCCCATTTTCTGGATCTCTGTATTCTAAATCTTGTTTTGAAGCATTTTGGTGCTGGCTTAAATCATAGTTTGTTCTGTAAGCAATGCCATAGAGTTCTCTTTGACCAAAAGGATAGTCAAACTCAATATCAACTGTGCGCTTGGAATAGTGGGCGCGCTCGTTGTCCGGGATATCGACATAATGCAGCTTGGAAGAATCAACGCCAATGTCTGAGAGCCAGGTTTTCATTTCTTCAAGCCAGTATTCAAAATATTTCTGCCAGTCTTTTTCTTGGATGAAGTATTCAATTTCCATCTGTTCAAACTCACGGGTTCTGAAGATGAAGTTCCCCGGAGTTATTTCATTTCTGAAAGCTTTACCAATCTGAGCTATACCAAATGGAATCCTTTGTCTTGAGGTTTCCAAAACCTGGGGAAAATCAACAAACATTGCTTGAGCTGTTTCTGGTCTAAAGTAAACAATATTTGCCTCCTCTTCAGCAGGACCCATAAAGGTTTTAAACATCAAATTAAACTCTTTGGCTGCCGTAAATTCTGTTCCTTTGCAGTTTGGACATTGTTTCTGATCAAAAGTGTCTGCTCTAAAACGGGTGTGACATTTCTTGCATTCAATCAAAGGATCAGAAAAATTGGAAATATGCCCGGAAGCTTGCCAGACTTTTGGATTCATCATTAAAGCCGCGTCTATTCCGACCATATCATCCCTTTGCTGAACAAACTTCTTCCACCAGAGTTTTTTGATGTTATTCTTTAACTCAACTCCCAATGGACCGTAGTCCCAGGAATTTGCCAAACCGCCATAAATCTCGCTGCCCGGGAAAATGAACCCGCGACGCTTACAAAGACTGACTAATTTTTCCATCAAGTTATTATCACTCATATATATGAAAGTATATCAAACATTAACCTCTTCCAAAAGCTATTCTGCTATCTCCCTAAAACTCTCAGCAAATTCTTTAAAATACTCATTTTCTAGAGCATTACGAACCTTTTTCATCAAATTTAAGTAAAACTTAATATTATGCATTGTTGCTAAACGGATCGAAAGCGCTTCCTCTGCGGCAAAAAGATGGCGTAGATATGCTCGGGTGTGATTTAAACAGCCGTAGCAATCGCAGTCATTGTCCACTGGACTAAAGTCTTCTGCAAATTCTGCTTTGCGTATATCAATGGTTCTGTAAGCTTCTCTTCCTTGCTGGTCTCTTGCCGAAATGTAGAGTCTGCCGTGGCGTGCTTCCCTTGTTGGAATGACGCAATCAAAAGAATCGCAGCCTCTTAAGATAGCCTGAACAATATCATACGGCGTACCAACTCCTAAAAGATGTTTTGGTTTTTCTTCTTCCAAATGAGGTATGGCCATTTCCACTGCCTTAAGCATTTCCTCTGTTGGCTCTCCGACTGCTACCCCACCTATGGCATAACCAGGAAAATCTAAGGCTCGAATTTCTTTAGCACTTCTTTCTCTCAAATCAGGGAAAGAAGCGCCTTGAACAATGCCCCAAAGTTTTTGCCCAGGGTTTATTACTGACCCGCTTTGCTGAATTCTCTCAAATTCGGCTTTAGCGCGCTCTGCCCAGCGCGTGGTTTGTTCAATTGCTTGTTTTGTTCTTTCATGTTCAAAAGGAAAACCGGGGAAATCATCAAGAATCAAAGCTATATCGCTTCCTAAATTT
>JAKCAE010000029.1 GCA_021842385.1 bacterium | reverse complement strand
TCACCCGGCTAGAGATATGCAAGACACTTTCTATCTCGATCTTGCTTTACCTAAGAATCAACCAGGGAAACATGTCCTTTTAAGGACGCACATTTCAAATATGCAGGTGCGCTTTATGAAAGAGCATAAACCGCCCTATGCAGCAATTCTTCCGGGCAGGGTTTTTAGGAATGAAGCATTAGATGCTTCGCACGAACACACGTATCAATACATGGAAGGTTTTGTAGTTGGCAAAGACATTAGTTATGCAAATATGGCTTGGACCCTTGATTACGTCATGAAGGAAATCTTTGGTCAGGATGTTAAAACAAAGCTTTTACCTTCATATTTTCCTTTTGTTGAACCTGGGGCTGAAATGGCCATCTCTTGTTTAATCTGTAAAGGTAAGGGTTGTTCTGTTTGTAAGCAAACAGGTTGGGTTGAAATACTTGGTTGTGGCATGATTCATCAGAAAGTTTTTGAATACGCCGGTTACAAGCAAGGGGAATACCAAGGTTTTGCTTTTGGTTTTGGTTTAAGTCGCTTGGCTATGATGAAATACGGCATCTCTGATATCCGCTTGTTTGCTGAGAACGATTTAAGGTTTTTAAAACAATTTTAAATTAAAACAAAAAACATGGATCCAATTCAACAACCAAATACACAAACACCACCCCAAGGACAAAATCTTGATGACTTAATTTACAAGACTATGCCTAAACAGGGCTCAGCTTTTGAAACGCCAGTCCCTTTGGCAAAAGCAGTACCAATGCCGCAAGAACCCGTGCCTCTGGCAAAACCTGTTGCTGAAATCCCTAAACCAACACCTCCGCCTGCTGAATTGAAACCTGTGACAAATACTCCTGACAAGACATTGCTTGCGGACATTCCAGCAAAGAAAAGTTTTAAGTTTACTAAGCCCTTAATTTATACAAGCATAGGCGCCTTAGTTTTGATTGTTGCTTTAGTTTTGATTGTTGCTTTTAAGCCAAGCACTAACAAACAAGCTACAGAGCAAAATACGCAAACACAAACTCCAAAAGAGGTTGTAACTTCTCAAATTCCTGATGGTTGGAGAGTCAAGTATTTTGGTGCAGCCGTTTGTGCTAACGTTGATAACTGCGGAGATGCTGCTGATCCGGATCATGACGGTTTGGTAAACTTGGATGAATATACTTTTCAGACTGACCCAAACAATGCAGATAGCGATGCTGATGGTATTGCGGATGGTGATGAGATTCATTTGTTTGCTTTGGATCCAACGAGCAACAACACCTCAGGAGACCCTAAATATCTTGATGCAACAGAAGTTAAAAGCCATTGGAACGTAAAACAAAAGAGAGCTTTTAATGATTCTGAGTTAAATGCCATTTCTAAAAATATTACAACTTATGGCTTACATAGTCCGACAATACTAACAATTGGACAGGAAGTCGTTGATTTCTACACTAATTACGCACAAACTTCTAGTCCGACAAGCCAGAATCCAGCTCCAAAAGCAGGTGCGCTTGATCGTGATACTCAAAGATCTGAAACAATTAAGCAGCTTTCTTTTGCACTACTAAAATACAAACAAGCAAACTCCAAATATCCGGATACTAATGTTTATGATGATATGTTGAAAGCAATAAAGCCTCTTTTAACAGGCAAAGCTTTAAATACAACTGACCCGACAAATGTTTCCCCGTATGTCTATACCTACGCCTCTGTTTCTAAAGGTTTAGATTTTAAGCTCTCATATTTTTCTGAAACTCAAAATCAAACTATTTCCATAAGCGAAAAAGAAGCTAAAGCAGCATTAAATACAGACTTGATTAGTCAAAGAGACACCCAAAGAAAGGCGGATTTAGAATCCATTGCTCAAGCCTTAGAGCTTTATGCTAACCAAAACACCAGTGCTTCTTCTCCAGATGTTCATCTTTTCCCTTCACAAGAAAACTGGAAAAAAGCAATTGCCCCAGATTATATAACTGCAGTGCCCACAGACCCTTCGACTAAAAAAGACTATGACTATTCGGTTTCTTTAGATTCTACAGATTTCGCCTTACAGGCAACTTTAGAAAATCCTCCTAGCGGAAAAAAAGGATATGTTTGTACAGCAAGTTCTTGTGAGTACTACTAAAAATTGACTATGAAGATTTCTTTAAATTGGTTAGAAGATTTTGTAGAGATACAAAAAATATCGGCAGAACAATTGGCTCAAAATATTACTGAGCATTGTTTTGAGGTTGAAAAAGTTTTGGGAGCTAAGGATGACTTTGCTTTTTCAAATGTTGTCGTGGCGAAGGTTTTGTACTATGAAAAACATCCCAACGCTGATCGTTTGAGAGTCGTTAAGTTAGACCTTGGTAACAAGATCGTTGAACCTGTTGTTTGTGGAGCCGATAACTTTGAGGTCGGGGATTTGATAGCCTTGGCTTTACCTGGAGCACATATTCCTCAGGATATCCATTCAGAAGCACATGAGAGTTTTACTTTAGACAAAGCAGTTATTCGTGGTGTTGAATCTCAAGGAATGATTTGTTCTGCTTTTGAGCTTGGTTTAGTTTCTAAACCTGAAGAACGACCGGAAATCCTAATTTTAGAAAGGGGAGCAAAACTTGGAGAAGATCTTGCCAAGCATTTCAAACATCAGGCAAAACAAAGAGGAACAGTCTTTGATCTTTCTTTGCCTGCTAATCGCCCTGATTTGTATTCACACTTAGGCGTTGCCCGAGAAATATCAGCTATTTTGGGTTTAAAAGAAAAGCCTTGGCTTAGAGAACTTCAGGATTTAAATTTTGATCATAAAGGGGTTCCCAAGCTAGATATTAATATCAAAGAAAAGAAATCCTGCCCCGTATATATTGGTGCTAAATTAAAAGTGAAAGTTGGTTTAAGTCCTCAAGAGATACAGAAAAGGTTGCAAGCACTTGGTTTGAGGAGCATAAATAACGTGGTGGATATTACAAACTATGTCATGTATGAAATGGGTGAGCCTATGCATGCTTTTGATGCAAGAAAAGTTGTGGCAGGCATTGTTGTAAGGAATGCAAAAAACGGCGAAGTTTTAACTACCATAGATCACAGAGAGCGTGCTTTGGATGAGTCAATGCTTTTGATTGCAGACAAAGAGAAAGCTTTGGCAGTTGCCGGTGTTATGGGTGGTTTGGAATCAGAAGTAACTGAAAAAACTGAGGAAATAATTTTGGAGGCTGCTAATTTTGAGCCAAGTCAGGTTAGAAAAACATCCAAGAAATTAGGGCTCCGCAGTGACAGTTCCGGTTTTTGGGAAAAAGGGTTGCATCCATATCAGGCAAAAATTGCCATTGCCAGGGCAATTAATCTGCTCAAAGAACATGCTCAAGCTGAGGTTTTGGCATATGCTGAAGTTGGAGATGTCCAAAAGCAAAACAGAGTAATTAAGTTTCAAACAGAGCAAATTAACGGGATTTTGGGCTCTGACTTTACGGAGAAAGAGATTCAAAAGACACTCGCTGGTTTAGGATTGGATAAAGGGGTTCCTTGGTATCGTGGAGATATGCTTAATTACGCTGATGTTGCTGATGAGATATTGAAAACAGTTGGTCTGAACACCCTTTCTAAAAAAACCTTAGCGGTTCAGAAGCTAAATAGTCAGACTGACGCTGACAAGGTTTTTAATGAGTTCAAAGAAAGAATGTCAGATTTCGGCTTTGCTGAAGTTCAGAATTATTCTTTTGTTTCTGAAAAAGAGATTCTTGCCTTTGGCAATTCAAAAGCAACCGATCATTTAAAAATTAAAAACCCTCTAAGTGCGGAACAAGGCTATCTAAAGAGAAATCTACTGCTGCATTTGTTAAAAAATACTGCTTTAAACAGTAAAAATTTTTATGCTTTTAAACTTTTTGAGATTGGAAAAGGGTACCATGCTTTTGGTGATGAAAAAGAATTAGTAACTTTTGTTGTTTACAACAAAGAAAAGAGCGCCCAGGGATTATTAGCAGAAGCAAAAGGAGTTTTAGAAAGTGTTGTTTCTGAGTATACAAATCATAGACTAGAGTATGAGCAAGAAAACGCTTTAGAAGCAAAAATCGTATTACTTGGTAAAACAGTTGGCAGTTTTGGTTTGGTATCAAAAAAAGTCTTAACGAACTTTGATGTGCCCTCGGATTTAGCTTTTGCCACAATTCATTTAAATACTTTGTTTGCTGCAAGATTTTCAAAGAAAATGGTCTCTTACAGTAAAGTTCCTTCTAAGGTATTAGATATATCACTGATTACGAAAGAGGGGGTAAAATGGTCTGAGATTGAAAGTTTGGTCTGGAAAAATGGAGGGGACTTATTAAAGCAAGTTGAGGTTTTTGAAGCAGATTATCTCTATGATAAATCAGCTCTACCAAAGTTCCATAAAGAGTTAGCTTTAAAGGGGCTTAAAAACCTTGCTTTTCACCTTGTTTTTCAGGCCAAAGAAAGGACTTTAAAGGACTCGGAAATTATGCCAATTTATGATAGAATAAAGGTAGAATTAAAGACTAAATTAGGAGCTGAAATACGGTAGTTTTTTATGGTTAAAAAAGACGCTTTAGACCCTAAGAAAAAGGGTTCAGATTACAGTGCAGAAAACATAACGGTTTTGGAAGGCTTGGATCCGGTAAGAAAAAGGCCTGGAATGTACATCGGTTCAACCGGAGAGACCGGACTGCACCACTTAGTTTGGGAAATTGTCGACAACTCAGTAGATGAAGCCATGGCCGGTCATGCCGACCTTATTGATGTTGTCATACAAAAAGACGGCGGTTGTTCTGTTACAGACAATGGTCGCGGCATCCCTATTGATGTTCACAAAACCACAAAAAAGTCAGCACTAGAAACTGTGCTTACTGTTTTACATGCTGGTGGAAAATTTGGTGGTGATGCTTCAGGGTACAAAGTTTCCGGAGGTTTACACGGAGTCGGTGCTGCTGTTGTTAATGCGCTTTCCACGGATTTGATTGCAGAGGTTATGAGAGATGGTAAAGTATATCGCCAAACTTACAAAAAAGGAGTAACTCAAGGAAAAGTTAAAGAGGTTGGCAAGGTTTCTCCAAAAGAAGAATTTCAGAACGGCACAAAAATAACTTTCTATCCGGATGCTTCAATATTCACAACAGTTGAGTTCAACTTTAAAACAATCCTTGAACATTTACGTTCCCAGGCATACTTAACAAAAGGTTTGCATTTTAGAATTACAGATGAACGTGTTGGTTTAACCTACCAATACTATTTTGAAGGCGGCGTCATTTCATATATCAGGCAGATAAACAGGAAGAGGAAGGTAAAGCATGAACCAATATACATCAACAAAACAATGGATGAGATCATGGTTGAAATTGCCATTCAGTATACTGATGAGTTTGATGAAGTTGTTCTAGCTTATGCCAACAATGAATACAATCCTGAAGGTGGGACACATGTCACTGGTTTTAGAACAGCCTTAACAAGAAGCATAAACAACTACGCAGTAAAGAATTCTTTTGTTAAGGAATCTGAAAAACTAACTGGTGAAGA
>JAKCAE010000008.1 GCA_021842385.1 bacterium | reverse complement strand
TAAAGCCCTTTGGCTCTTAAAGAAAGTTCTGCTAAACTACATAAGCAATATATAAAAAGGAAGAGAAAAACATGAACGAAATCTTTAATACAGTCATAATCGGTTCAGGACCAGCAGGGCTTACAGCAGCAATTTATGCTTCCCGCGCTGAGTTAAAACCACTAGTCATAGCAGGGTTAAATCCAGGCGGACAGTTGATGCAAACAACCGAGATAGAGAATTACCCGGGATTTGAAAACGGCATTATGGGTCCGGAATTAATGCAAACAATGATTAAACAGGCAGAAAAGTTTGGCTCCAAAGTTATCTATGAAAATGTAGAAAGTATTGATTTAAAAGAACAACCATTTAAGGTTAAAACTGACAAAGCAGAATATCTTGCCAAAACTGTTATCATTGCTATGGGAGCTGACGCAAACTGGCTAAATCTTCCTAATGAGCAAAGACTTCGCGGTAAGGGCGTTTCAGCTTGCGCAACCTGCGATGGCTTCTTTTTCAAAAACAAAGAGGTTGTTGTTGTCGGCGGAGGCGATGCTGCTATGGAAGAAGCTAACTATTTAACAAAGTTTGTTAACAAAGTAACAGTAGTACACAGAAGCGAAGAATTCAAAGCATCAAAGATCATGCTTTCCAGAGCACAAAGCAATCCCAAAGTTTCTTTCATGACCAACTCTTCAGTTGTTGATGTTTTGGGAACAGACCGTGTTGAAGGAGTTAAACTAAAAGATACTAAAACCGGAGAAGAAAAAGATTTTAAAACTGACGGCTTGTTTTTAGCAATCGGGCATACTCCGAATACAAAGATTTTAGAAGGACAAGTAGAGCTGGACGTAAAAAAATATGTTGTTGTAAGGAATAACACTAGAACGAATATCGAAGGAGTCTTTGTAGCAGGGGATATATCAGATCCAAGATACAGGCAAGCAGTTTCAGCTGCAGGTGTTGGCGCTATGGCAGCGCTTGATGTAGAAAAATACCTTGCTGAAAAAGAACATAAGGAATAAATAAAGACCCTGGGTTTCCAGGGTCTTTAAGTAAGGGAATAGTTTCCTCGCTTTGACCTTTTTATATTAACAAAGAATAATTCTATGTCAACAGATATGGTGGAGGTGACCGGACTTGCACCGGCATATCTCGTTGTCAAAGCGAGACTAGGAACTATCCCCACCCCCACTTATTGATATATACTCAAAATTTATTAAATCCTCATTAGAAACATATTAAAAAAGACTCTGGTTTCCCAGAGTCTTTTAAAATCTATAATTACTCCCCTTTAAAAGCAGATTCCAAAGCTGCAATATCAAATTTTTTCATCTTAAGAAATGCTTGAGTAACTCGTGCACGTTGTTCAGGACTACCGCCCATCAACCTGCCCATCGCAGATGGAACAACCTGCCAGGAAACGCCAAATTGGTCTTTGCACCAGCCACATTGTTCTGCTTCTGGGTGTGCTGAAAGCTTTTCCCAGAATTTGTCTATCTCTTCTTGTGTATCACAAGAGACCACAAGGGAAATGGCTTCGTTAAAAGAAAAATTGTGTGATCTTGCAGAATCCATGGCTGCAAACCACTGTCCTGAAAGCATAAAGTCTTCATACATAACAGTTTCTTCTTTGTCAGGTTCTTGGTTTGTTCCATAACGGGCAATGATTCCTTCTTTGGAGTCTGCAAATACAGAAGTATAGTATTTCATGGCTTCTTCTGCCTTTCCACAGACTGTTTCTGTGAATAGCAGGGAAGGCATGATCTTTGGTCTTTCATCTCCATTGGCATTAGAGAGAATTAGTTGCCAAGAAACCCCGTATCTATCCTGAATCCAGCCGTATCTTTCACTAAACGGATATTTATCAAGCGCCATCATTACAGTCCCGCCCTCTGAAAGCTTGGTCCATAAAGCATCGAGCGCTTCTTTTGCATTAGTTTGTTTGGACGGATCAAAGTTAACAAAAAATGAAATAGACTGGTTAAATTTAAACATTGGTCCTGCGCTAATTGCCAAGAAGTTAAACCCTAGAAGTTGGAATGTTACCAATTCCGCATCTCCTGAAGGAGTATCTTTAATGGGAGTGGCGCTAGTGATTTTAGAATCGCCACCAAATGCTGAAACATAGAATTCAGCAGCCTCCCTCGCCTCTTTATCAAACCAAAGATGCGGAGTAATTTTTTGAGTTGTTTGCATAAGTGTATTTTAATTTTATGTTAGTAATGATACCACAATGGTCTTTTAAAAAGAAATCGGATATAAGGAATAAATAAAGACCCTGGGTTTCCAGGGTCTTTAAATAAGGGAACAGCGCTTTATTCGACATTCGTATTTTAACAAAGTATATTTACTTGTCAAAATGGATGGTGGAGGTGACCGGACTTGCACCGGCATCGCTTAATGTCGAATAAAGCTTAGGAACTATTCCCACCCCCACTTATTGATATATACTCAAAACTCATTAAATCATTATTAAAACCCCGATAACTCGGGGTTTTAATACAACCTTCAGTTGTTTTAAAATCTAGCTGTTTGCTCTCTCAACGTATTCTGCTGACCGTGTGTCAATTCTTAAGACATCACCTTCTTTAATAAACATCGGAGCTTGAACAACCAGACCGGTTTCTAAGGTTACAGGTTTTGTAACGCTGCCTGCAGAGTTTCCAGTGATTCCCGGAGGAGCTTCTACCACCTTTAGTTCTACTTTAACCGGTAGATCAATTGAAACAGGATTGCCATTGTATCTAAGAACAGTTACTTCCATGCCTTCTTTCAAAAACTGTTCTTGCTCTGCTGTAACATCTTTTGGCAAATCTATGGTTTCAAATGTTTCCTGGTTCATAAAATGTGTACCAGAATCATCAGCATAGAGAAAATTTGCTCTTTCTCTAGAAACATCAGCTTCATCAATCTTTTCTCCAAACTTAAAGGAATACTCCAGAACTTTTCCGGAAATAATATGCTTTAGCTTGGTTTGCATTACTGGTTTGCGCTGCGCCGTGCGCATACGATTAGACCAGATTACTTGGTATGGCTCGCCGTTTAAAGACAAGACCAAACCCAATTTGACGTCAGAAATATCTAATGACATTGTTCTTTCCTTGTTATGAATTAGCTAGCGATGAAAGGCAACAAAGCCATGTGGCGGGCGCGTTTTAACGCGACTGTTACCATTCTTTGATGCTTCGGACATGTCCCAGTTTTGTTGTGAGACAAAATTTTTGCATGCGGAGACATGAAGCGACGCAAGGTTTGGGTATCCTTGTAATCGACAACATTAATCTTGTTGCTGCAAAAGAAGCAGGTTTTTTTTGGTTGTACTTGCATATTGAATTAAAATGGAATATCTTCAACCGAGATTTCTTCTTCACCCGGCTGTTCTTGATTAATAGTTGGAATTTGTTCTAAGGAACTTTCAAAATCGTTCTTTGCAGGACCAGCTGCTGGTGTTGCGTTAGAGCCTTTTGAATCAAGCATGATCATGTTTTCTAAAACAATTTCAGTGCGATTCTTTTTGGTCCCGTCAGCTCCATCCCAGGATCTTGTTTGAATCCTGCCCTCAACATAGACGCGGCTGCCCTTCTTTAAATATTGACTGGCAATCTCTGCCAATTTTCTCCAGGCAACGATATTGTGATATTCAACTTGTTCTTGTTTACCACCTGTTGGGCTATTGTAGACAAAATTAGTTGCGATTGAAAAAGAACAAACTTGTGTGCCCTGCGGCGTGGTTCGCAATTCAGGATCGCGAGTCAGCCTACCGATAATTAACGCTTTGTTTAAATCCATATTTTTTCCGCTTTAGCGGCCTTTTAATGATTAAACGTTTTTTAGGTCTTCGGTTAAAGCTTCTTCAATTTTCTGATCCAAGTTTTCAGGAGTTACTTCGCTACCTTCTGCAACAGGGGCAGTTTTAGCGCGTTCACTTCTGTTCTTGTTCATCTTTTCCTGAGCGATCGCATCTTTTTCTCTGCGTGCTATGTCTTCGTCAATGTTTATAATCAAATGACGGACTAGATCAGGAGTAGTTCTAAGTTTTGCATCAAGCTCATTGATTTTTGTTGCTGGCATTTCAAAAGTAATGCCTGCGTAAAAACCATTCTTGGTTTTCTTGATTGGGTAGGCGAGCTTCTTTTTGCCCATCAAATCCTCTCGAATTACCTTGCCTTCGTAGTTCCCTATAAATGATAAAACCCCATCGGTTACTGTGGGGATTTGGTCATCGGAAACTGTTGATGCAACAATGTACATCAATTCATACTTTGGCATGATGATCAAATTCCTTTCTCATCATCATCCGAAACAAATTATTCGGACGAATATTAATATTAATTTGTAAGAGGAGTATACCAGAACCCCGTTATTTTTGCAAGGCTTTTAGGAGCTTTAACTTTATCCCTAATATATATACTCCCAAAGCATTAAAGATTCGTTAAATATATATTAAGCAGATTCTTTAATTAACCCGCGTTTCTTAGCTTCCTCATAAAGGCAGAGGTAAAAAATTGGATCTTTTGCCCAGTTAGCTGTACCGCTGGATTTAATTCTTAACATAATTTCATTGTCCAAAAAACGATGCATCATATCTCCAAAGATTCTTTCCTGTTCTTCTTTTTCTTGTTTAGTTGGAGAGTATATTTGTATATACTCCAGCATAGTTTCAAGATCTATGGGAGCAATTTCTGTTACTGGTTCATCTTGGCTTTCAGATTCATTTTCAGGACCATGCCACTTCCCAGGAAATTTTAATATATCACCCATAAGTTTAAACGTTAAATCTAAAGTGCACTACATCACCATCTTGAAGCAGATATTCTTTTCCTTCAAGTCTGAGCCAGCCCTTGTCCCGGGCTGCTCCATAACCTCCTGCTTCCAGTAGTTTGTTCCAAGAAATTACTTCTGCACGAATAAAGCCTTTTTCAAAGTCAGTGTGAATAATGCCGGCGCCTTGAGGAGCTTTTGTCCCCAAAGGACAGGTCCAAGCTTTAGATTCTTTTGGTCCTGCTGTAATGAATGTAATTAAGCCCAGAGTTTTGTATGCTGCTTTAATAATCTTGTCTAAGCCAGATTCAGTCATACCCAGTTCTTTGAGGTATTCGTTTCTTTCCGCATCAGGCAATTCAGCAAGCTCGCTTTCAATTTTTGCAGAAATGGGGATATAGTTTGAGTCATTAAACTTAGAAACCTCGGTTTCGGAAACATTTGCAACATACAAAAAAGGCTTTGTGGTTAAAAGCTGTAATTCTTTAACAGCTTTAGATTCTTCTTCTGTTAAAACTGCTTCGCTTGCACGTAGTCCCTCTGCTAAAACTTTCTGATATTTTTCTAAAGCAGCTTTTTTAACCAAAGCTTCTCGATTGTTCCCTTGTTTTGCTTCTTTCGAAGCCGCTTCTAGTCTTTTTCCAACTGTTTCTAAATCTGCAAGTGCCAACTCAATACTAATGACATCAATATCGCGTTTTGGATCAACACCGCCTGAAACATGAATAATGTTTTTGTCTTCAAAAAAACGAACAACTTCTAAAATTGCATCCACTTCTCTGATGTTTGCTAAAAACTTGTTTCCCAAACCCTCTCCTTTATGCGCTCCCGCAACTAACCCCGCAATATCTACAAACTCAATAACTGTGGGAACTATTTTTTCAGATTTTTCCAAAGCAGCCAATTTTTCCAAGCGTTCATCAGGAACAGCAACAACTCCAACATTTGGATCAATGGTTGCAAAAGGGTAGTTTGCTGCTTCTACCTTGCTTTTAGTAATGGCGTTAAATAGTGTTGACTTACCGACATTTGGTAAACCAACGATTCCGATCTTGAATGACATTCAATGAGACTTTAATACTTAGCTATCTGATTATATTATAGTTGAGTTTATGTAAGTCAACAAAGTCCAAAATTGAATTGCGCATAATAGATAAAATGGTATATTTTAGTCATTTCATAATAGTGTGTGTCTTCGACGAAGCTCTGTGTAGCCTACAAAATATTGACAAAAATAGCCATAATAGGATATATTATGTATAGCTTTGATGAAGGCCTGCCCTTTTAGGCAGAGATTGGCTTAAGGGAAACCTTGAGATAGTCTAAGCGAAACAAACCGCAGTGATGCGGGTTTTGTTTTTAGACCAGTTTTAAATGATTTTTGTTAGTGGCTTGAACGACCAACTCTTTATCTTCAGCCTTATTTTCTAATGCCGCTCTAATACAGCCAACCCATCTATCAGCCAAGCGAATTAACGGTTCACTCTCATCTCTAACACTTCTAACGTAAGCAGTTTTAATATCTTTAAGCCTTAGAGCGTTGGTTAGCTCGCGGGCTTTCTTTTTATCAATACCATCCACATAGACAATAGCGCTATAAGGTTTCTTAGCTACTTCTTTGATCGCTTTTGATAAAGTTTCAAGCAATGGCAGAAAGAATGGCAAAGGTTTTTTGTATTGGCTGTAGAAAACTTCACCTTTAGCCAGTTTTTCTTTTATTGTCACTCTCAAAAAATTTTCTCTTTCTGGAGATTTGGTTTTGTGCCATTTCTTGGAGCCGACTTTTGTATCCGTCTCTACTTCTACAAGTTTTTCTTTGAGAATAAACTGCTCTTGCTCACTAACTATTGCCACAACAATAAAATAGTCAGCACTTGGATCCTGGCCAGTTTCATCTACATAGCAGTATAGTTTTTGCTTCTTAGTCATAGAGAACATTATAGCACTGTAGAGTTAATTTTATTATAAAATTGAGATTACCTTGTAACTACTGTTGTACCTCCCAGTCTTCTATTTATCAATAATCTCAAATGTTTCATTTTAGATCAAAAAGAGGTAGAATGTTAGCAAGAAGTATAGCTGCTCCACCCACAACCGAGGTGCTTGCTGATGACGAGCCCGTTGGGATTCCGCCAGGCGATTCCAATTCGTAAACCTCAACCCAGGAGATGGAGGAAATTCCCTGGACCGCAACAGCGGCAGCGGTTGAAGCTGGATCAGGAAAAGGAAAAGCGGAGGATTTGTGTGCAAGAAGGCGTGCACTGTCTCTCCGCTCTCATCGTTTCTCGGGCAGTGGAAGAGATCCTGCGTTTTCCCAGCACGCCGTACATGCTTCGGAGCAGATCGTGCTTGATCAAGCACATTCAGAAGACTCATCCGCGGATTTCGCGTCCGTATCAGATGGTCATCTCCGACGCAGAGCCGGTGCTGGGGAATACGGATCTGATCCACATCTCGATTCGGTTCTTTCCAAACCGCGGAAGCCGAAGCCAAAAGAGCTGCCTTGAGGTTATGGGGGTCTTGAGTTTTGAGCGGATCCTCGCAGCCACATTTGCTTCTCGGCGACTGCGCCAGCGCCTGATTGCATGAGCCCAAGAGGGGTCGCGGACACAACGTCTGCGACCCCTTGCTGTTTGTATTGACCGATTACTAGTTTAGGAATAGTATATCTTTAAGTTTCAAACGGGTTTTCTGACTACCCTGTTGTTCTAGATTCAGTCAGGACATTCCATCAGAGGAGGAAATTACTAGAACCGTTAGGTTAACGCAGTCATTCCACCACCCACCAACCTTCCAAAACGATGAGAATTCGCAGGGAAGTCCCGAGTGCTCTGGCTATGCTGTCGCCTGGGGTCATGCCAAGTTTCCGGTTTCCCGCAAGGCTCACACAGCTCGGAGCAGAACGATCAGCAGAGCACGTGTACGATCGAACTCTGTACGCGTACCGTGAGGAGGTGCGTGATGCGTTGTCGCAGTTTCGCGCCGTGGAGTTGCAGCGCAACGGTAGTGGGATGAGCAACGTCGAAGTTCTCATTCTCCCGATCGTTGAGGCTTGCTACAAGGGTATGTGCGACGAGGATGGTTTCTCGTTCGAGCATCTCCACGCGATCGTTCTCTCCTTTCTTCGCAGCCCAAGAATGGGCCTGGAGGTCAGCAGGTCCCGGGTAACAACCCGGGGCATGATGACGTTCGTGGTCCGTCAGAAGGTCGAGAAGGGAGGGCGCGCGAATGACTTCCAGGCGGTGCGTATACGCGTCTGCAAAGGGCGCCGGCGCACCAAGCCGCGGCAGTAGACTAACGCGCTAGGAGCAAGGCAACCAGGGCCGTCTCGCATTAATGCAGTGAGACGGCCCTTGAAGTTTTTTGACTTAAAATATATTCAACCTTACAATTTAAAAGCAAATATTAAAAGATATTTCAATATGGATATACAACAGGAGATTTTTAAAGCCTACGATATCAGAGGGATATACCCAACACAGTTAAACGAAGAAGGTGCTTACGCAATCGCGCGAGCATTTGTTTCTTTGGTTAAAAAAAGAATAGGGGCAGAAAAAAAACTTAAAATAGCGGTTGGTTCTGATATGCGCCTTTCCAGTCCTTCTTTGAAAGAGCGAGTAATAGCTGGGTTAATAGACAGCGGCGTAGATGTTGATGATATTGGTTTAGTTTCTTCGCCTTCTTTCTATTTTGCAGTAGGCTTCTACGATTATGATGCTGGCATGCAAATTTCCGCTTCGCACAACCCAAAAGAATACAATGGTATTAAGCTGGTCTTTGAAAAAGGTTTTCCAGTAAGCAAAGAAAATGGCATTTATGAATTAAGAGATATGGTCGTAAACGATCAACTGCCTGAGATAGTTTTGGAAAAAGGAACTTTAGGGAAAAGAGAGAACATCGCTGAAGCTTGTGTTTTAGAACAAACAAAAAACATGGATCTTTCAAAGATTAAGAAGTTTAAAATAGTCATTGATCCGGCAAATGCCATGGGTATTTTAGATATGCAAGCTTTGTTTGCAAAGCTTCCTTGTGAGCTTGTTAAGATGAACTTTGAATTAGATGGTAATTTTCCAGCGCATCCAGCTGATCCGATGCTTGCAGAAAACATTGCATCCTTAAAAGAACGAGTCATCAAAGAAAAAGCAGACCTAGGCATTGGTATAGACGGTGATGCTGATAGATATTTTTTTGTTGATGAAAAAGGCGAACCTATAAAACAGGGGATTATGAGAGGATTAATGGCTCAGATTGAATTAAAGGATCATCCTGGAGCAACTATTGCCTATGACATTCGTCCGGGAAAAATTACTCTGGATATGATTTTAAAGTTTGGCGGAAAACCTCTTTTAACTCCAGTAGGGCATTCTCTCATAAAAAAGATGATGGTAGAAAACAACGCAATCTATGGCGGTGAATCCTCAGGACACTTTGCTTACAAGTTTGATTACGGAACATTTGAAGCACCAATTACTGAAGTTGTTAAGTTTTTGATATATCTTTCAGAGCAAAACAAACCAGTATCAGAAATTGTTAAACCGTATGATATATATTTTCATTCAGGGGAGATAAACATGCACTTGCAAAGCAACGCAGAAGCCTTGGACAAAATTGAGCAAATAAAAGCGATGTTTCCAGATGGGAAAATAAACCTTATGGACGGTTTAAGCGTAGAATATCCAGATTTCTGGTTTAATTTAAGACCATCAAACACAGAACCGCTTTTAAGATTAGCGGTTGAGGGAGTCAGTAAAGAGATTGTTGAACAAAAAGTGGCAGAGATGAAAAAGGTTTTAATGGGTTAATAAAAGGCGCTTAAAAGCGCCTTTTAACTTTATAGCAATCCAATTTTCCCTTTTATTTCTTCCATGGTCTTATTAGCAACAGCCTGTGCTTTTTTTGCCCCTGTAGCTAAAACTTCTGCTAGATACTCTGGATCTTCAAGAAGTTTTTTTCTTTTTTCTCTGAACTCCTTAAAATGCTCAGATATTGCTTCTGCTAGAGCGTCCTTTAAGTGTGAAAATTGAATAGTGTTGTCTTTGAGTTGGCTTTGGAAAAAATCATACTGTTCTTGATTTCCGAATTCTTTTAACAAATACATCAAGTTATCAACTCCTTCAGATTTTCCTGTAGCATCAGTTGCTGTCACTGCTTTCCTCAATTTTTTCTTTATTTCTTCAGGAGAATCAGAAAGTAAGATAGCAGCACCTCCAGTTTTGCTCATCTTTTTAGTTGGCTCAGTCAGGCTCATTACTCTTGCTGTTTTGTTTAGAATTGGTTTTGGTTCAGGGAAAGTTTTACCAAAAGCATTGTTAAACTTCCTGGCAATAATTCGGGAAAGTTCTAAATGTTGTACCTGATCTTCTCCAACAGGCACAACCTCTCCTTTGTAGAGCAAAACATCAGCTGCCATCAACACAGGATAGTTTAAAAGTCCGGCATTAATATTTTTTACATCAGTAGAAGCCTTGTCTTTAAACTGTGTCATTCTTTGCAGCTCAGATACAGGAGTGATACAGTTAAAAATCCAGGCTAATTCAGTGTGCTGTGGAACCTGAGATTGTAAAAAGATCGTGTTTTTTTTAGGATCAAGACCCAAGGCTATATAGTCAGCAAGCACAGCTAAAGAATTTTTCCTTAATTCTTCGGGTTCAAAAGCAGTGGTTAGAGTATGCAGATCAGCAATGAAGAAGTAGCAATCAAAGTCTTCTTGCTTTTCAAGAAACTGCCTGATTGCCCCAAGGTAATTGCCTATATGCGGTTCGCTTGTAGCTCTTAAACCTGATACTAAAATCTGTTTTTTCATGCTTAAAGTATAGCATATTCCACATTGTGATATACTCATTTAAAGGGTAATATGTTTAAAAACATATATATTTTAAAGAAAATAAAAAGGAAAAAACAAAAGGGTTTTACACTCATTGAATTGCTTGTGGTCATTGCCATCATCGGCCTTATGGCTTCAATTGTGACCATGGGGTTAGGCAGAGCTCGTGCTAAAGCCAGAGATGTTAAAAGACGTGCTGATTTAAAACAAATCGCTACAGCTATGGAACTTTACTATAGCGATTACAATACTTTTCAGGTTTCTGGAGGCGGATATTTTGGCGGAGGACAAGGTTGGTTTTCATACGAAAACGGTTCTTCTTACGTTACTTCTGTAGCTCATCGTTTAAATCAACTTGGATATTTAGGCAACACTAAGGCAGAAGATCCTCAACAAAATCCAGGGTACATGATATATCTTTGCAATGGTGCACAATCATATGCGGTTTCAGCAACCTTAGAGTACCCTACAGCCGATGACATTGCTTTTATTCAAACAACTTGCAATGGTATTGGCGGCAATGGCACATATACTATTTACGGAAAAAACTTTGCAGTTGGACATAATTAAAAACAGGCTTTAGAGCCTGTTTTTAATTCAGAGGTTAAACTTCCATAACAACCGGCAGGATCATTGGTCTGCGCTCGGTTTTTTGATAGAGGTATTCACCAATTTGATCTCTTACTGTTTGACGAATTTGAGCATAATTTGCTTCGCCGCGCCCTTTATTCTCAAAGAGTTTACGAACTTCATGTTTAACTTCTCTGATTAGTTCATCAGAACCTTTCATATATATGAAGCCGCGAGAAAGAATTTCAGGTTGGGAAATTAGTTTTCCGGTTTTGCGGTCAACAGTTAAAATGATTACAAACATTCCGTCTTTAGCCATGACTTGGCGATCACGGATAACTACTTCTCCGACATCGCCAACACCGAGACCGTCGATGAAGACATAACCACCAGGAATCTTTGCTTCAGCAAGTTTTCCTTGCTGAGCAGAGTTAATTTCCATGGCCTGACCATTATCCATAATGAAGATGTTTTCTTCAGGGATGCCTAATTGTTTTGCTAATTCAGCATGAGCCACCAACATGTAGTGTTCACCGTGAATTGGCATAAAGTACTTTGGTTTAATCAAAGACATCATTAACTTTAAGTCTTCCTGTTTAGCGTGTCCGGAAGTGTGGATGTCTAAGTTTTTGTAATACAAAACCTTAGCACCTTCGCGTGTTAAGTTAGAAAGAACACTGGCAACAGAAGCCTCATTTCCCGGAATAGGGGTGGAGGAAACCACTGCTGTGTCTCCCTTCTTTATCTTTATAGTTTTATGCTCGCTTCTGGCAATTCTTGCAAGAGCAGCTGCTTCTTCTCCCTGCGAACCTGTTACTAAGATGACAATATTCTTGTCAGGGAATTTTTTCATCTGTTCTGTTTTGATGACAATCTTTGGTTGAATTTTTAAGTAACCTAAGGACAAAGCTATCTCAATGTTCTGAACCATACTCCTGCCAATGACAACAACTTTGCGGTTAAATTTAGCCGCGGAATTAAAGACTTGCTGAATACGAGAAATGTTTGTGGCAAAGGTTGCAAAGATTATACGGCCTTCAGCTGCTTGGAAAACCCTATCAATGGTTTCGGAAAGCTCACGTTCAGATATAGCATAACCCGGAACAGCAGCATTGGTAGAATCACTCATCAAAAGCAAAACTCCATCTCCACCAATTCTTGCAATCTTATCAAATTCAGCAGGCTTGCCATCAACTGGTGTGTAGTCAAATTTCCAGTCTGTTGCGTAGACAACAGTTCCAACCGGAGTTTTTATAGCTAAGCCAACTCCATCAGGAAAACTGTGATTTACTCTGAAGAATTTAAATTGAAATGCGCCAAGAGTTAAAACATCATCAATGTGCAACGCGTTTATCTTTGCTCTATGCACCATGTTAAACTCTTCCAATCTTTTTTTAATAAAGCCTGCAGTTAGAGGCATGGTGTAGATCGGAGGATCACCAAGCTTTGGCAGAATGTAGGGGATACCACCAGTGTGATCTAAGTGACCGTGAGTTATAATGACTCCGCGAATGCGGCGTTTGTTTTCCTCAAGCCATTTAGTATCAGGGATTATGTAATCAATGCCAGGCATGCTTTCATCAGGGAAAGCAAAACCCATATCAATGATTATCAAATCATCGCCATATTCGAAGACAGTCATGTTTTCACCGACCTCTTCCACACCACCCATTGGGATGATGCGCAAGTTCTGGCGTGATGCTGTGAACTTGCTTGTGTTGATGCTTGTTTGCGGATGAACTGTGTGTCCATGCGGTACCGCAATTGTGGGCTTATGCAGAGGTTTCCCTGCAGCCCTGTTTCGTATCATAAACTTCCTATTACCGAACATTTAGAGAGTTCGGTTTTAATGATTGATATTAAAATGTTTTTTGGTTTCCTTGCGAAAGGAATAACACGAAAAACTAAGTTATTAACATTCTACATTATTTCATTGTTTTTGTCAATATAGTTTAAAGAGTGTAAAATGAAGATAGTAATGAAAATACTCAAGAAACAAAAAGCTTTTACACTCATAGAGTTAATGGTCACCATGGCCATGATTGGCTTTATTGCCTCTATAATCTTAATTGCCTTGGGGAATACAAGGCTAAAAGCAAGGGATGCTAAACGGGTAGCTGACGCAAAAAACATCATTAAAAGCTTTGAGCTGTATTTAAATGATAACGGGGTATATCCGCAATATGGCACAGTAGGCACAGAGTACGATTTAACAACTGCCATGACCAATGCAACACCAGTGCCATTGGCACCGGGATATGTTAGCCAGGTACCGATAGATCCAACATTTGCAGCCCAGAACCATCCGTACAAATATACTACAGATGCGGGCGGTCGCAACTTTGGTCTTGCCATATATTTTGAAGCAGACGGGGCGTATTGCAAATATCGCAGTGCCGGAGGATTGGCGTCTTGGTTTACCAATGCTCCTGATTGCGTGAGATAACTAAAACACCGGCGATTGCCGGTGTTTTGCAATTAGAGAATATTTTGATTCTTAAACTTTGATCGTCTTTCTATTCGTTGTCTTCTTCTTTATCACCATTTTTTTGTTGATTTGAGGAATCTGAATCTTGAGAACTGTTTTTGTCCTCTGCCTGATGCGCTTCCTCGGTTTTTTTCGGCTCATCAATTTCTTCTGGTTCTGCTGCTTCTTGTTCTTTTTCTATCTCCGCAGCTTCTTGCTCTTCTTTTTGCTCTTGCTCTTCTTTTTGTAAGTCTTCTTTATTCATTTCCTTTTCTATATTTTTTTGTTCATTTTGAAGAGAATCTCCGAGCTGATCTTTTTTTCGTTCAAGCGTGTCAATTTGACCATCAATATCTTTTAGTTGTGCTTCTAATACCGCAATTTGCGTTGTATCTCCAACACGACGCGCTTCTGTAAGAAGTTTTGTTTTAATTTCTTTGCGCTGGGTTTTTAATTGTTCTTTAGCATCTTTGAAAGTTTGTTCCAAAAGCTTGTCTCGCAGGTCAAATTCATCATTTAATGTTTTTGCCAGCGCAGCAACATCTTTGCCGGACGTTTTTTCCGCATTAACTATTTCCGCAGCATACGCAACATTAGCTTTGAGTAGTGATTCGGCTATTGTTAGTCCTTTAGCGTTAATGCCCTTTTTTTCAACCATTGCTTTAATTTCAGCAATACGTTCTCCAGCAAATTCAATTTGCAACCTAGCTTTTGCTTCATGATTAAAGGTAAAGAATTGGCGAAGGTTTTCACCGAATCGATCAAGGAAATAGAAAGGGCTTGAAGGAGTCAGTCCTGCCGAAGGAAGGATCACTTCCGTGCTTTGCGCAAAGGCAGTACTATTTGTAAAAACAAACAGGGCTATTAATATGACGAAAGATTTAAGTAGTTTTTTCATAGATGTTTTGTTATTTGTTTAGTTTCTTATTGTAGAGTATATCACTATGATGGTATTAGCAGCCAGCACAGTATTTAGAAAGTTAATTTTGGTGCCCTGGGTGGGACTTGAACCCACACGGGATTACTCCCATACGTACCTGAAACGTACGCGTATGCCAATTCCGCCACCAGGGCAAGATCATTACTTCCAGTCTCTGCCTGTTTTTAAATACCAGTGACTTATATCATAGAAGCGATCTTCGGGATTTGCAAGGACTTTGATGTTAATTCCTGAAATATTAGGACGCATTTCATAAACAAAAACGCTTTGATCTAGGATTATTGCCGGAAGATCATAAGAGAAGATATCCTGAAACTGTTTGTAGAAGCCAGCCCTGGTTGAACCATTAAAGGTGGTTCTTGCATCTGCGATTATTTTATCAATTGTTAAATTTTTGTATTGAGCAAGATTAACTCCTGGATTGTTGCTTTGAGATGAATGCCAGAAGATAAAAGGGTCAGGGTCATAACCACTGCTTTCTGCAAAGAGAAGACCCTCAAAGTTTCTAGTTCTGAGATAGTTTTTTTCAAACTCAGCACTAGAAACAACATTGATGTTAATATTCAGGCCAATCTTAGCCCACTGTTCTTTTAAATCTTCTGCGCTTTTTACATTCAAAGAGAAATCATTTGTTGTAATGCTAAACTGCAAAGCATCTTTTCCTTTAAAGCGCATCCCTGAAGCATCTTTTTTCCAACCATCTTTTTCTAAGATTGCGTTTGCAGCTTCCAAATCAAAAGCATTTTTTAAAGAAGCGCTTTGATCATAGCCAATCTGCTCAGGCAAGATTGGCGTGTAAGCAGGCATGGCCATGCCAGAATAGACATTATTAATAAAAGAGTTGCGATCAATGCTTTTTGCCATTGCTTCGCGAACCGCGTGGCTGCCTAGTGCCTTGTTTTTACTGAGGTTAAAAAACAAAGCTTGGTATTGATATACCGGAATCTCTAAGATGTTTAATTTGGTGTTCTTTGGATCTACAAAGATTTTTTTGTCAAAAGGAATAAAGCCGATGGAATCAACCTCTTTAGTATGCAATCCTGAAATCATGTCTTGGTTAGTTTGGTAGAACTTCAAAGTTATCTCATCGATATATGCTTTGCCGTTGGCATAGTTGGAGTATGATTCTAAAAGTATTGATCTTACTGTGCCATTTGGGAGCTTGTTAATTTCTTTAACAAAATATGGACCATTACCCACGGGTTCTAAGTTGTACTTAGCTATATAGAAGTTTTGGGCAGGGACGTTTTGCCAGATGTGCTTTGGTAAAATGCCCAAGGTTAAATTAGTTACAAAAGGTGCTGAAACATTCTTGTTTGAAAACTTAACGGTCAGATTATCTATTTTTTCCGCTGTAATATTGTTCCAAAGCGCGTGTACCGGACTCTTGTAATCAGGATTTTGAATGGTTTGAACAGTAAAGATGACATCATCAGCAGAAATGCCGTGTCCATCATGCCATTTCAGATTCGGTTTTAAAGAAATAGTGTACTGTTTTTGATCGTCAGAAAGTTTAAAGTTTTCAGCTGCTAAATCAGGGACAATGTTTCCTTGGTTGTCATATTTGTACAACCCTGCAAAAACAAGCCTAGTTAAATCTTTGTCTGTTTGAGTTTGAGCAAGCAGGGGATTTATAAATCGGGGTTCACCAACCATGCCTTCGCTGTAACTGCCGCCATTTGCTGGCACAACTACGGTGTTAGAAAGATAGAAGCCGCTTGTTAACAAGACCACATCAGCAAAGATTAAGGCAAGTAGTGAGAGAGCCCAGATCTTTTCTTTCCTGCCAAAGTGTTTGAAGATCTCTGCAAGATGCTTAAACTGAAAAGAACGCAGATTTTTAATTCCGCGTCCAGTCTTCTTAAGTTCTGATATCGAGTTTTCTAACAAGATTTTCGCCAAGGCTATTTCTTAACTAAGATAACCGCTAAGCTTAAGCCAACAAAGGCCAGAGCTAAGATAATGGTGAAATAAAAGAGCCACTTTTCAAAACCGCGCTTGGTTCTGTAAACAGCATCCGCACCGCCAAAAACCCCGGATAGTCCAACACCCTTGTTTTGAGAAAGGATTACTGCAGTTAATACAACGCCTACTGCAATCTGCACTAAACTTAATATTTTTTGTAGATGAGTCATGCGCAAAGTATATCAAATATAGGGTTTTGCGGTCAACGCTCTCTTTTTAAAGCTTTTCTAAAAGCTTTAGAGCAGTTTTTTCTCCAAGCATTAAAACAAGTTCTTTTTTGGGCGCTTTGCGTATGCCGGCAAGAGAACCATATTTAAACAAGAGTTGTTTTTTCCTCTTTGGGCCAATACCTAAAACCTCATCCAAAGCAGATTTGTATGCTGTTTTTGAGCGCAGCTTCTTGTGGAAGGTAATAGCAAAACGATGCGCTTCATCTCTTAATCTTTGTAGAAGCTGCAAGGCATAGTTAGATTTAGAAAGAAGAATTGGTTCTGACTTTCCCGGAACAAAAATTTCTTCCTCTCTTTTAGCAAGAGCAATGACTGGAATCTTTAAGTCGTATTTAGAAAGCACAGAGACTGCTACACCCAGTTGTCCTTTGCCACCATCTATGACCAAGAGATTAGGCAGCCGCCATTTTGTCTCAGCGCTATTTTTAAATCTTCTGTTTAATGCTTCTTGCATCATCGCAAAATCATTCGGTTTACCATCATTTTTAATCTTGAACTTTCTGTACTCTGATTTTTTCTCTTTGCCATCTTCAAAAACAACCATGCTTGCTACTGAATTTGTTCCCTGGATATTTGAAATATCAAAACATTCAATGCGCAAAGGCGTTTGAGAAAGACTCAAAATCTTTTTTAATTCATCCAAAGCCAGGGTGGTTCTGGAAAGTTCAGATGCTTGGCTTGTGATAAAGGATTCAAAGTATTCTTTGGCGTTTTCAACCCCCAGCTTTATCATCCCGTTCTTTTTTCCAAGCTTAGGTTTTACTAGTTTAACGTTCCTGCCAGAATTCAAAGCCATAATTTTCTTTAAGGCAGAAATTTCCCTGGGCATTTCCTGAACAAAGATTTCCCTGGGCAGATCTGTGTTTTGAGAGTAATAGGATTCCAGGAATGCTGAAAATATTTCTTCAAGATTTTTGTTTGCAGTGTTTTCCAGAATGAAGTTTTTTCGGTCATTTAATTTACCTCCCCTAATCACAAAAACATTTATGCAGGCTCTGTCAAAGGTTTGGAAGACTGAAACAAAATCCCAGGAAACTTTTTGAGGAAAGATCATTTTTTGACGTTCTTCAATAATCTGCAGAGCTTGCCATTGATTTCTGAGTTCTGCTGCTTTTTCAAACTGTTTTTTCTTAGAGGATTTTAACATCTGTACTTGGATCTCTTTTTTCACTTCAGAAATATGACCGCTTAAGAATAGCGATATTTTGTGCATTGTTTCCTGGTATTGTTCCAAGGATATTTTACCAACACAAACACCAGGGCAGCGGTGCAGGTAGTAATAGAAGCAGGGGCGGGTGGAGACCTTTTTGTTGGCACAATATGGAAAAACTTTTCTTAAGAGACTTAAAGTTTCGCGGATCTTTTGTGCTGAAGAATATGGTCCAAAATATCTGGCATTTTTAGAATCAGGATTTCTTACAGAATATATCTGGGGAATTTCAGTTTCATAATCAATCTTAATGTATGCATAATTCTTGTCATCCCGAAGCATGACGTTGTATTTGGGCTGATGCTTTTTAATTAACGTGTTTTCCAGCATCAAAGATTCCAGCTCGTTATCTGTAATGATGTAATCAAAATCAGCAGCATCATTAAGCAAAAAAGGAATCTGCGGTCTGTTGTCATGCCCGTCAAAGTACTGTTTAATTCTGGATTTAAGCCTTAAAGCTTTGCCAATATATATGACAGCGCCTTTCTTGTCTTTGAAAAGGTAAACACCAGTTTTTGGGGGTGTATTCTTAAGTTTTACTTTGATCTTGTCCATATCGCTATTATATAGTATATTTTTTAGCTGTGTCTTTTCTCGCAGGCACCCTTGGAGGAGTCAAATGACACACAGCAGCACGCCGGTTTTTGAGAGCCTGCCGAGATTGATAGAGCGGTACAAGGCTCTGCTCGAGCTCCTTGAGCGCGAGTTCAACAGCGCAGATCTGCTTGATGGCTTTGTTGTCTCGCCAGAGCGCATCCTTCGTCGGGATGTGGTCATGGCAGAAATAGAGCACATCCCAAGCTATGTTTCTGATGCTGACAAAGTTGCCCGGTATCACTGGGCAACAAACCAGCTCACTCGTTTGCTGCGGCAGATTGAGGGTGAGGAGTTGCGTTTCATCAGGCAGCGCGCCTGGACTTTGCGCAGGCGTATCTATGATCTACGGCGCACTCTGATCAGCGCACAAGCGCAACCACACGTGCGCCTGCTTGCGCAAGAGTGCAGAAGCTGGATCAACGACTTCGTGCGCAAAGCAGATGATCCCAGAGCAACATTGGCTGAACTGCGACCAAAGCTCGTTGGTATCACAACGCGCATCAACCAGATAGCAGAAAAACTTTAGAGGAGGAAATAAACAGGAGAGCTTTCGGTTTGTGTTCTTTGAAGTCCCACTCTCAGGTGACAGGAGAACAAAGATGGCACGCTTGCGCTCGTATTGGGATCCCGGATTTGATAACTCCGCTCGCAGCAGGAAAAGCAAGAGCGAAGCCCGTCGACGTCAGGAAGATCCTACTACGAAGGCCAAGCAAGTGGCTGCGCAGATCGCAGTGCTTGCCAGGCAGAACGCCACAGACCGCCCCTCCTCGCTGCTTTTCACGAAGCAGTGGTCGTAACACCTCAGCCGTGCCTTGGGTAACTCCAGGCGCGGCTGGTTCGTTTCATTTGGCTTCTTGACCCGGTATTGACATTGGGTGTATACTTTTTCTTACTTTGTCTTAATAAAAGGTATGATAAAGATCAGAGGCGCAAAACAGCATAATTTAAAGAATATAGACTTGGACCTCCCAAGTAATAAGCTTATCGTAATGACAGGACTTTCCGGCTCAGGAAAGTCTTCTTTAGCGTTTGATACGATCTATGCAGAAGGACAACGCAGATATGTTGAGTCGCTTTCTGCCTACGCCAGACAGTTTTTGGGGTTAATGGATAAACCAGATGTTGAAAGCATTGAAGGTCTTTCTCCGGCTATTTCCATTGATCAAAAAAGCGCTTCACACAACCCTCGTTCCACCGTTGGTACTGTGACAGAGATATATGATTACTTACGTTTGCTTTTTGCCAGAGTTGGTGTGCCACATTGTCCTGTTTGCGGAAAGAAAATTTCCGGACAAACAGTTAGTCAAATGATTGATCAGATTTCAAATTTGCCTCAGGGCACAAAAATAATATTGATGGCTCCTTTCATCAAAGATCAAAAAGGGGAGCACAAACACGTTTTAGAGGAAGCAAAAAAAGCAGGCTATGCCAGGGTTAGAGTAGACGGCGTTGTTATGGATTTAGATGAGGCTTTAAGGTTAAGTTTAGACAAAAAAAAGAAACATTCCATTGAAGTCGTCATTGATCGCATTACAGTGGACAAAAATGAAAGAGGCAGACTTGCTGATTCTTTAGAGACTGCTTTAGAACTTGGTGATGAAACAGCCATTGTTCAAACTGTTGAGACAAACAAAGAAATATTACTTTCTCAGAAATTTGCATGTCCTTTGGGACACATGAGCATGCCTGAACTTGCACCAAGAAATTTTTCCTTTAATTCTCCGCACGGAGCTTGTCCTGAATGTACTGGTTTGGGAACAAAACTTGAAATTGTTCCTGAATTAGTTATTCCCAACCCAAAGTTAACCTTAGCAGAGGGTGCTGTCAGACCTTGGAGCAAAACCACTTCTCGTATTTCCTGGTATACCAGGATCTTGCAGGCTGTTGCTGATGAATATGGATTTTCCATGGATGTTCCCATTTCCAAGCTGCCCAAGTCAGCAGTGGATATAATTCTGCACGGCACAGGAGAAAAAAAGATCTCTGTGGAGCACGGTGAAGATGATTTTGAATATGACTACAACACTACCTTTGAAGGAGTCATTCCAAATCTCGAGCGTCGCTACAGAGAAACAGACTCTGATTATATGCGTACAGAAATTGAAAACTACATGCGCATTACAGAGTGTCCTGTTTGTTTGGGTAGGCGTTTAAAACCGGAAGCTCTAGCTGTGACTGTTGCTGAAAAAAGCATTGTTGATATTTCCAAACTAAGCATTGACGATGCCGATACTTTTTTCAAAGAGCTAAACAAAAAACTTTCTGAAAAAGACAAGAAAATAGCGTATCAGATATTAAAAGAGATCAGTGCAAGACTTTCTTTCTTAAAAGATGTCGGTTTAAACTATTTAACTCTAGACCGTAGCGCAGACACACTTTCCGGAGGAGAAGCGCAGCGTATCCGTCTAGCCACCCAGATTGGTTCTGGTCTAACCGGAGTTTTGTATATTCTTGACGAACCTTCAATTGGTTTGCATCAAAGAGACAATGACCGTCTTTTAAAAACCCTTAAGGGTTTGAGAGACCTAGGTAATACTGTCATTGTCGTAGAACATGATCAGGATACCATTGAATCTTCAGATTGGGTGGTTGATATTGGACCAGGAGCAGGCAAACACGGCGGGGAAGTCATAGCTGAGGGAACTCCTGCTCAGATTAAAAAGAATAAAAAGTCAATTACCGGACAATACCTTTCTGGAATTGAAAAGATCGAAGTACCAAAAAGAAGACACCCTGGGAATGGCAAGAAATTAAGTATCATTGGGGCAGAAGAGCACAACCTAAAAAACATCAATGTTGATATTCCTTTGGGTAAATTTGTTGTTTTAACAGGTGTTTCAGGATCAGGGAAATCAACACTGCTGAATGAAATCTTGGCAAAAGCCCTTTCCAACTATTTCTATAATTCTAAAGAAGCAGCTGGTAAACATAAGAAAATATCAGGAGTTGAACATGTTGATAAAATAATTAATATTGATCAATCACCCATTGGTAGAACTCCAAGATCAAACCCTGCAACCTACACCGGAGTTTTTACATACATTAGAGATCTTTTTGCAGCAACACCTGAAGCCAAAATGAGAGGTTACAAAGCAGGACGTTTCTCTTTTAATGTTAAAGGCGGCAGATGCGAAGTCTGCGGCGGAGACGGCGTCATCAAGATCGAAATGCATTTCTTACCAGATGTCTATGTTGCTTGTGAAGAATGCAAAGGTAAACGTTACAACAGAGAAGCCTTGGAGATTCATTACAAAGAAAAAAACATTTCCGATGTTTTGGAAATGACAGTTGATGAGGCAAAAGTCTTCTTTAAACACATTCCTTTAATCTACAGAAAACTGGAAACTCTTTCAGAAGTTGGTTTAGGATACATGCACTTAGGTCAGCAAGCAACAACTCTTTCCGGAGGAGAAGCACAGCGTATTAAACTTTCCTCAGAACTTTCCAGAGCATCAACCGGCAGAACCCTTTACATTCTAGATGAGCCAACAACAGGGTTGCACTTTGCTGATGTAAAACGCTTGCTTTCTGTTTTAAATCAACTCGTTGAAAAAGGAAATACCGTTGTTGTCATTGAACATAATCTGGATATCATTAAAAGCGCGGATTGGATTGTTGATCTGGGCCCTGAAGGCGGGGACAAGGGCGGCGAATTAATTGCAGCAGGAACTCCTGAGGATGTTTCCAAAATTAAGCGAAGTTACACCGGACAATATTTAAAAAAGATGCTTTAAAAGAAAAGACCCCGCAAATGCGGGGCCTTTATTTAGTTGACTTGGAGCAACCGTCTCACCAGTAAATTTAATTTAACCCCTTTCAAATTATTAGTCAACCCGTGTTGGAGATGGCGGGAATCGAACACGCAAGATCTCGCTGGTAAGACGGTCATCTCGCTACCAAGCCACCCCCATGTTTGTTTCTTCATTAGTTAATATTCCGCCAAGATTAACTAGTCATTAAAAAGATATTAAAGCTGTCTTTAGCACTTGACAGCTTTGAGTGCTAAATATTAATATGTCTTTAGCAAACAATAGAGGGGAGTGCTAAATGACTGAAAAAAAGCCTTTAAACATTACTCCAAGACAGGCAAAGATCTTAGCTGCCATAGTCAGGGAGTATTCAAATACTTCAGAACCTGTTAGTTCTGAAGAAATTTGTTCAAAATATAGACTGGAAATATCTCCAGCCACAGTGCGTAATGAAATGATGGCTTTAGAAAGAAACGGTTTTTTGGGACAGCCACATACTTCAGCAGGAAGAGTACCTACTGATTTAGGTTACCGATATTTTGTTAATGAGTTGATGAAGCGCTTTGAGCTTTCTTTGAAAGAGCAACAGACTCTGAGAGAGCAACTTTTCAGACTGCAAGAGCAGCATCAGGAGATGGGCAAAAACATTGCCCGACTGCTTGCAGAAAAAACAGATCAAGCAGCTTTTGCCTTGTTACCCGAAGAAAGCTCAGCCAGTGGCCTTTCAAACATCCTGCAGCATCCAAAATTTGATCAGCGAGATGTTGTGGAAGTAGTCCAGTTCTTTGAAGACATTGAAGAGTATGCAGACCAGATGCTTAGTGATTTCTTTAAAGAACAACCAGCAGCATTAATCGGCAAAGAGCATCACCTGGCTCCAATTAAAAACTACTCTTTAATCGTTTCAAAAGTTGAATTACCGACAGGGCGCGGATTAATAGGGATAGTAGGACCAAAATCCATGCGCTATGACAAAAATATTAGTTTAGTTGAATATTTTGCAAAATTTTTAAGCACAGGAGAATAACTATGGACGAACAACAAATTTCAGCAACAAGCAGCGGAGACATAACCATTGAGCAGCTTCAAACAGAGCTTTCAGAAGCACTCAAACAAGCAGAAGATAACCTTTCGGGTTGGAAGAGAACCCAAGCAGATTTAGAAAACTACAGAAAAAGAAAAGAAGCAGAAGGTGCAGAACTTGTGCAATTCGGTAAACAAGCTGGATTTGTCCAAATTCTACCAATCCTAGATTCTCTGCAAATGGCAATGATTCATGCACCAGAAATACCCGATGAAAAATACCAAAGTTTCAAAAACGGTTTAGATGGTATTTCAAAACAAATTGATGCGGCAATAACTGCTATGGGCATATCAAAGATTGAAGCAGTTGGCAAAAGATTTGATCCAAACATCCACGAAGCCCTAAAAGAAGTTCCCGGGGAAGAAGATGGTTTAGTGGTTGAGCAATATCAGACAGGTTACATGCTGCAAGGAAAACTTCTAAGACCAGCTCAAGTAGCAATTTCAAAAAAATCAATTAATACAAGCAATTAACATTAAAGAAAGGAAGAAAATGTCAAAAATAATCGGTATAGACCTTGGAACATCAAATTCAGCAGCCTCAGTCATGGAAGGCGGCAAACCTGTAATCATTCCTTCAGCTGAAGGAAACAGCATTGCTGGAAAAGCCTTTCCCTCATATGTTGCTTTTACAAAAGAGGGTCAGCTTCTAGTTGGCGAACCAGCAAGAAGACAAGCTGTGACAAACCCAGAAGGAACCATATTTGAAGCAAAAAGAAAGATGGGCACAAGCTTTAAATATACAGTAAATGGTAAAGAGTACACCCCAGAACAAATCTCTGCTTTCATCTTGCAGAAGATTAAAAAAGACGCGGAAAGCTATGTCGGCAGTGCCATCTCCAAAGCAGTCATCACAGTACCTGCTTACTTTGACGATGCTCAAAGACAAGCAACAAAAAATGCCGGAGAGATTGCCGGTTTAGAAGTTGTAAGAATAATCAACGAACCAACAGCAGCAGCTCTAGCCTATGGTTTAGACAAAGTCGGACAAGAACAAAAGATCTTAGTCTTTGACCTAGGCGGTGGAACTTTAGATGTGACAACCATGGATTTTGGTCAGGGAGTCTTTGAGGTCATTTCAACATCAGGCGACACCCAGCTTGGCGGAAAAGACATGGACTCTGCTTTAATTTCACATATCATAAACACTTTTAAACAGGAAAACGGCATTGATATTTCAACAGACAAAATGGCTTTAAACAGAGTCAGAGAAGCTGCTGAAAAAGCAAAGATTGAACTTTCCACAACCATGGAAACAGATTTAAACCTGCCTTTCATCACAGCAGATGCCAATGGTCCAAAACACTTGACCATGAAAATTACCAGGGCAAAACTTGAAGAATTAGTTAAGCCAATTGTTGAAAAGATGCGTCATCCAATGGAGCAGGCAATCGCAGATGCTAAATTAACCCCAAACCAGATTGATAAAGTGATACTGGTAGGTGGTCCTACACGCATGCCTGTTGTCCAGAAGTTTGTTGAAGATTTTGTCGGCAAACAAGTAGAACACGGTATTGATCCAATGGAGGCTGTAGCTAAAGGCGCTGCCATACAAGCCGGAGTTTTAGGCGGAGAAGTCAAAGATATTCTTTTGTTGGATGTTACTCCGCTAACATTAGGTATTGAAACCATGGGCGGTATAAGGACAGCACTCATTGATAGAAATACAACAGTTCCAACTTCCAAGTCCCAAGTCTTCAGCACAGCTGCAGACAACCAGACTTCAGTTGAAATTAATGTTTTGCAGGGTGAACGAGAATTTGCCAAAGACAACAAAACTTTAGGCAAGTTCATCCTTGACGGTATCCCTCCAGCACCGCGCGGTATCCCGCAGGTTGAGGTTACCTTTGATATTGATGCCAACGGCATACTAACAGTAAGGGCTAAAGACAAAGCCACAGGCAAAGAACAACATATTACAATCCAGGGTTCTTCCAACCTTTCCAAAGAAGATATTGAAAGAATGAAAAAAGAAGCAGAAGAGCATGCTTCAGAGGATAAAAAGAGAAGAGAAACAGTTGAGGTCAGAAACCAGGCTGATACTTTGATAACTGTTGCTGAAAAAACATTGAAAGATGCCGGCGAAAAAGCAACAGAGGCAGATAAAAAAGAAGCAACTGAAAAGCTTGATGCCTTAAAAGCAGTTAAAGACAAAGACGATGTTGAAGCAATTAAAAAAGCATTAGATGAACTTTCAGCAGCTATCCAAAAAGTCGGCGCTGCTATGTATCAGCAAGGCCCAGAACAAGCACCAGGAGCAGGTCCTGAAACAGGAACAGAAAGCAAAGAAGGTCCGGTTGATGCCGAAGTAGTTAAATAACTGAAAACATATGACACAAGAAAACAATCAAGAAAAACAAATCCAGGTTAAAATAACAGATGAAGTGTTAAAAGGTGTTTATGCAAATACCATGCAGGTAAGTCATACTAATGATGAGTTTGTTTTGGATTTCATGAACATCTTTCCAGTAAACAGTGTTGGTATAGTCACATCAAAAGTAATTGTTTCTCCAGCACACTACAAAAGAATCCTTGCTGCCATGCAACAGAATTTAAAGCTCTATGAGGATAAATTTGGTAGAATAAAGGAAGGGGAAACACCAGAACATAAGATCGGGTTTAAAGCAGAATAACTAAACAAAAATGAAACTAAAAAAAATTTTGTTAAGTCTAGGTACAGTAATCTTTTCGGGTTTGGCTTGGTTCCTTTTCTCCCAAATCTTTGAAAGCAGCAGTATTTTTAGAGACAATGGCTTAAATTGGTTTGGTTTCATTTTTTGTACTGCTTTAGCTTATGCTTTTAGCTTCCTCATTGCCGCAAGCAGAGATCGTTTTGATTTTGAAATAACCTCGCTGCTTTCGGTACTGTGGATCCCGGTTTTTTTGGGAACCAGTGGTAGAACTTTGATTGCAGCTGCAGTGCTTTTCCTCTTCACCCAGGTTCTCTTAGAGTTTGCTAGTGCTTTAGAGCATTCCATAAACCTAAACTATTTCTCAACAGCATACTCTAAAATCGCTCTGGTTATCATTGCTCTGCTTGCCATCACTTCAATATACTTCCAAGACCGGGTAGTTGCTAATGTCGGCAACACGGCAGTTTCCCAAAAAGCCGTAGGTGCGATCTGGCCATATGTCAGTAAATACTTTGACCAGTATAATAGCAATGGTACAGTTAACGAATTCTTGACATCTGAATTTAAACAGCAAGGAGTCCAACAACCAACACCACAGATGGTTGCTTTAGCAAGGAATGAACTTTCACAACAGCTTAACCTTAATCTTTCCGGTAAAGAAAGCATGTCTGCTTTAGGAGAAGATTTTGTTGCTAACCAATTTAATAGTTTCCTACAAGAGTACCACATTGAAAAGTCAGGCATTTATGTAATATTCCTTTCGCTTTTAGTTCTTTGGCCAATTGGCAGGGCACTTTTTGCACTTTTTGCACTGCTGCTCTTCCAGATCTTTAAAGCTTCAGGATTAGTTAAAGTTAAACAAACTCAAGTTACTGCAAAAACCTTAGAGATTTAAACAATGGCAAAAAACTATTACGACATTCTAGGCATCAACAAGACTGCCAGTGCTGATGAAATTAAGCGGGCATACAGAAAGCTAGCTTCAGAGCACCACCCTGACAGAGGTGGTCATTCTGAGAAGTTTAAAGAGATCAACGAAGCATATCAAGTTCTTTCTGATACTGGTAAACGCTCGCAATATGATCAGTATGGTCAAACCTTTGAACAAGCCCAAAGACAGGGAGGTTTTTCAGGCAATCCTTTTGGTGGTTTTGGTTTTGAGGGTTTTAACGCTTCTTCGGGAAGTTTTGGTTTTGAAGACATTCTTTCAAGCATGTTTGGCGGGGAAGAGACCCAGGCCAGAAACCGCGGCATTGATTTAGAGATGCCCTTGAGAATTTCTTTTAAAGAAGCAATCTTTGGAGTAGAAAAAGAAATTGCCATAGAAAAGAAAAATCCTTGTGCTAAATGCAACGGCAGTGGAGCAGAACCGGGCAGCAAGATTAACACCTGCCCAAAATGTCATGGTCAGGGACAGATTAAAAGTCAAAGACGCACTATTTTTGGTACTGTTGCAACATCAACAAACTGCGATCGCTGTGAAGGTACTGGCAAGACTCCTGAAAAACCATGTTCAGAATGTAGAGGTGTTGGTTTAAAACGCGGCAGAAAAACAATCAAGGTTTCAATACCAGCAGGCATAGACAACGGACAGAGAATTAGAGTTAGAGGAGAAGGGGAACAAGGCTATCGTGGTTCTGCTGTTGGCGATCTCTACATTCAAATTGAGGTTCAACCAAGTAAAGAGTTTTTAAGAAAAGGCTTTGATCTTTACAAAGAAGCAAAGATTACTTTTTCAGAGGCTGCTTTAGGTACAACATTGGAAACAGAAACCATAGACGGAAGCGTTAAGATAAAAATACCGGCAGGAACTCAATCAGGAAAAGTTTTTAGGGTTTCAGATCTTGGTGTACCACATTTAAATCATTCAGGCAGAGGAGATATGTACGTTACTGTTATAGTGCACACTCCTGAAAAATTAACTAAGCGACAAAAAGAACTTTTCAAACAGTTAGAAGAAGAATAGACGACAGAACCCCGCAAACAACCTGCGGGGTTCATGTTTTCTCCTCCCTTCCTCCGTTCAGCCAGCGATGATCCTGAGCATCTCCGGAAATTGAGCGTGTCCCAGGAAGAAGACTCGTGGTCTGGACCGCGAGCGGTTCAGGCTCTGCCTGATCTTGGTCTCAGCAAGCGCAGCCAAGGTCTGCGGATCAGAACCTTGCTGTTCAATATCCCAGGAGAGTCCCTTCCGTTGCTCATAGAGTTCCCAGGCACCTTCTGAGGAAGTACTGCTCGTGATTGCCTGAAGCAGGGCCTGGATGGTCTGATTCTGGGCATGCCTGCGACAGCCGTCGCGGACTGAGTGTTCCACGACCCGGCCCTTCTTGACCAGGACAAATCCGGTCACAAACTTGTTTGCCAAACGCATCTCCTGATGGGGTCAGGGATAATATACCAGAAAATG
>JAKCAE010000010.1 GCA_021842385.1 bacterium | reverse complement strand
TTCCGATCTAGCTCCTCCGATGAGCAGCATCCTTAGTGAGTTTTTAAGTATTTTTGTTTTTAGTATTTTTGCACTTAAGAAACCAAGAATAAATAAAGCGATCAAGCTTGCAATAATTGACTGCCAGAAAGCATCAGTATTGCTTTGGAGCAGATATGGAAAAAGGGGGATGAGGCCTGATATGAAGTATGAACCAAACATTATTACCGAAGCTATCAGAGAGTGCCCAATTTTTTCCTGACTGTCTATCAAAGACTCTTCTGTGGTTCTTTCTGAAAGGAAACTTCCCACTGCCATAGAAAATGCTTCAACAAAAATTAAAACAACTCCTGAAATGATTATGTCTTTTCTGGGAATACCAGCTGAGGCAACGCCGGCTAGCAGACCAACTGTGGAAACCAAGCTGTCTTCAGCCCCAAAAATGAAGTTTCTGACATAGAGAATAAAGGTTTTGCTTTGCATATTAATAGCATAGCAAATGGGCTGCTTTATGGCGATTTTAATCGCTTGACATATACCCCAGGGGGGTATATTCTTTTTATGTAATGTTTTAATTTCAAATTTATGTCTAAAAAGGTGTTATCAACTATTGTTATTCTAGCGGGTGTGGTTGTTTTGGGGTTGTTGCTTTTGTACACAGAGCCCAAAGCCGGAGAAAATGTTAAGAGCAAAAACGTTTCTTCTAACCAAACCTCTCAATTAACCACAGACCTTTCTTTCTATGATTTCGGCACCATTTCTATGAAGAATGGAAAGGTAACCAAAAGCTTTAAACTATATAATAATCAAAATAGTCCGGTTTTGGTTACAAAGGTTTATACTTCTTGTATGTGTACTGATGCTCTCTTGAAGATAGATACCAATTCGTATGGTCCTTACGGTATGCTTGCTCACGGCATTGTGCCTTCAGTAAATCAGGAAATTAAACCAAACCAGGAATCAAGTATTGATGTTACATTTGATCCAAATGCGCATGGTCCTGCTGGTGTTGGTGTCATTGAAAGGGAAGTCTCTATTGAACAAGCGGGTTCAGGGAAATTAATTTTGAATATTAAAGCTAACGTCATACCATAATGAAAAAACAAATTTTAACAACACTTTTTCTTTTGGTTCTTCTGATTTTTGGTTTTGCTATCATTTCCCAAAAGTTTTCGGGAAGTTCTGATTGGCTTTGGCAGATAAGCAACCAGGGGAAGTTTCTCCTGCCTTTAGTAACAGCTTCGGCAATTATTGATAGTATTAATCCTTGCGCTTTCTCAATTCTAATTGTCAGTATTATTTTTCTTTTTGGTCTAGGCAGAAAACCTGGTCAAATATTAAAACTTGGCTTGATTTACATATTTGGCATATATCTTGTTTACCTCCTAATCGGGCTTGGCATATTAAATACTTTGCATATTTTTAATGTGCCGCATTTCATGTCTAAAGTCGGTGCTGCCATGCTCATACTTTTTGGCATTCTAAATATCTTTGAAATATTGTTTCCTAGATTTCCGATTAAATTAGCAGTGCCGCACAGCGCGCACGCAAAGATGAATGAATTGTTGGAAAGAGTCAGTATTCCGGGTATGTTTTTGCTTGGTGCTTTGGTAGGACTTTGTGAGTTTCCTTGCACAGGTGGTCCATATTTAAGTATTATAGGGTTACTACATGATGCCAGAACCTACTGGAGAGGCGTGCTGTATCTCTTCTACTATAATATTGTTTTCATCCTTCCTTTGATATTGATATTAGTCATTGCAAATAATCAAGAGTTAGTTGGAAAAGTTCAAAACATTCAGAAAGAAAACAAAAAGAGCATGAAACTGGTAGCAGGGTTCTTAATGATTATCTTAGCTTTCGTAATTTTAGCGCTATGATCTATCTGTTATCTTCAATTGTAATTTTAACCCTTGTTTTGTATTTTGTTCGCAAAACTTCGGGTTTAACAATCTGCCCCATTTGTATGGCAACAGTCTTAACGTGGATTTTGGCCTTCTTGGCAACAGCTTTTAAGTTTTGGCAGATCCCCCCAATTCTAATTGCCCTGCTAATGGCCCTAAGTTTAGGTGCGTTCATTGAAAAATATGGCTCTAAGTTTGGCTTGGTATGGAAAACCTTGCTTGTTTTAATTGGTTTTCCTGCAGTATATCTGGTTTCTCAAGGCGCATTTCTAAAAGCCGCCATATCAGGACTCGCTCTCCTGCTATTTACCTCTCTGTTTTTCATTTTTAAAAAAGAAAAGAAAATTAATGACAAATTTGAAGGGTGCTGCTAACTATGAAAACGCATAACCAAAAACCATTAATCAACCAAATCCATCGGGTTCAGGGTCAGATGCAGGGTTTAGAAAAGATGATCAAAGAGAACAAGTATTGTGTGGATATAATCGGGTTGTCTTTGGCAATTCAAAAGTCCTTGCAAAGTCTAAATCAAAAAGTTTTAGAAAATCATTTAGAAGAGCACGTTGGCCATCAGTTCAGGACAGGACAGGATAAAACAGTGATCAAAGAGCTTTCAAAGATATACAATTTAAAGAATAAATAATATGGAACACTGTCACGACACAGGGCATCAGGAGAAGCATCAAACTCACCAAAACCATGACAAACATCAGGGGCATTCCCCCGAAATGTTTAAAGAAAAGTTTTGGTTTAGTTTAATTTTAACAATACCAACCCTGTTGTACTCTTCAATGATTCAGGATTGGTTTAGTTTTTCTTTGCCTTTTTTTACAGGATCAAAATATGTTCCTTTGTTTTTTGGCACACTTCTTTTTTTGTATTCAGGTACAGTTTTCATAAAAGGAGCATTGGCTGAAATACGTTCAAAACAGCCGGGCATGATGAGTTTAATTTCTCTAGCCATCGTTGTTTCGTATATTTACAGCCTAGCGACAACTTTTTTCTTACAAGGCTCTGAATTCTTCTGGGAACTTTCTACTTTAATAACTATCATGATATTCGGGCACTGGATGGAAATGAAATCAGTGATGAACGCTCAAGGAGCTTTAAATGAACTTGCCAAGCTTCTTCCTGATACCGCCGAGTTAGTTGAGGGGGGAATAGTGCCAACCTCGGAATTAAAAATTGGCGACATACTTTTAATTAGACCAGGAGCTAAGATTCCTGCTGATTCCGTAATCATCTCCGGAGAATCTTCGCTTAATGAATCAATGATTACTGGTGAATCAAATTTGGTCCCTAAAAGCATAGGCAGCCAAGTAATAGCAGGAACAGTTAATGGCAGCGGGTCTTTAAAGGCCAGAGTTAACAAAGTCGGGTCAGAAACAGCTCTTGCAGGAATCATGCGTTTAGTTGAAGAAGCTCAGAAATCTCGTTCTAAAGCTCAAATATTAGCTGACAAAGCCGCATATTATCTAACAATAGTTGCCATAATCTCAGGTCTTGGAACATTGGCAACCTGGATATTATTGGGGCAAGATTTTGGTTTTGCATTGGAAAGAACAGTTACTGTTTTAATCATTGCTTGTCCTCATGCACTTGGTCTTGCTATACCCTTGGTCACATCAATTTCGACGAGTTTAGCTGCTAGAAATGGTTTGTTGGTGAGACAAAGAATAGCGCTGGAGTCAGCACGCAATATTGATGTAGTTTTGTTTGACAAGACAGGAACTTTAACAGAGGGAGAGCATGGAGTTGTTAGTCTCTGGCCTGCTTCCGGATATTCTGCAGAAGAGCTCCTTGCTTTGAGTGCTGCTGTTGAGTTTGAGTCAGAGCATGCGGTTGCAAAAGCAATAGTTGCTTCTGCAAAACAAAAAGAGTTACAAGTATCCAAGGCGGAAAACTTTAGAGCTCTGCCTGGCAAGGGAGTGCAGGCAACAGTAAAGGGTAAATCTGTTTTTGTTGGCAGTTTAATGTTGGTTGCAGAAAAAAAATTAAATCTGCCCCCTGATTTAAAAAATAAAACAGAACAAGCAGGAAAAGAAGGCAAGACAGTTGTTTTTGTGCTTTCAGATGATTTGATTTTGGGGGCGATTGCAACAGCAGATTTAATTCGTGAAGAATCTAAACAAGCTGTAAAAAAATTAATTGCAATGGGTTTACGTGTGGCTATGCTCACCGGTGATTCAGAGGCAGTTGCAGCTTACGTTGCAAAGGAGTTGGGTATTAAAGAATACTTTGCTCAGGTGTTGCCAGAGCATAAGGCTCTTAAAGTAAAAGAGCTGCAGAAAGACGGCAGTAAGGTGGCTATGGTAGGTGATGGTGTGAATGATGCTCCAGCATTAACCCAGGCTGATATTGGCATAGCTATAGGTGCTGGTACTGATGTGGCTATTGAATCAGCGGGTATAATTTTGGCAAAGAATGATCCCAGAGATGTAGTTAAAGTTATAGCGCTTTCTCAGGCAACATATGCAAAGATGCAGCAAAATCTTGCCTGGGCTACAGGTTACAATGTTTTAGCTATTCCTTTGGCTGCCGGTATTTTCGGAGTTATTTTACCAGCAGCAATTGGCGCTTTGCTAATGTCTGCAAGCACTATTATTGTTGCCTTAAATGCCCAGTGGTTGCGAAGATTGAAGTTGGACGCTTAGTTTTCGTTGAGCATGAGAGAACAGGAGGTTACCTGTTAAAGCTGTAATCCTTGCTTTTTGTGATAATTGTATTCATGCCACGTTAAGATCATAAACAGGATGTCAAAGATTATGGCAATGCTTAGTATGCTTGAGTGGGTGTGACTTACGCGGTATACCAGATATGGTGTTAGTAGAGCAGTGAAAGCAATAGAGACAAGATATGCCCAGAGTCGATCTTTAAAAAGATGGTAGGCTAAAAATATATTTAATATTCCGTGGGCTAATATGTATATGGCAGCAAAATCTTTTCCACCAGAGGTTAAGTGTCCTAGTTGAGTGTTTAAAAAAGCAATCAGCTTGTCTTGAGGGTCTTCTATCAGTTCTTTACGGGTTAAAGCAATGAAAGTGTTTTCAAGAGCAACTTTAGAAATTAAGATCAAGGCAAAACCGCTAATAGTTTCCCAGACTCCGTTTATGGCTTTTAGAAACACCGTGGTTTCAAAAAGTCTGTGCCAGTATTTTTCTTTCATATTATCATTATACGCTTTTTCTCTACCCTTGCTTTTTATTCAATTTAACCTTTTAATTTAGATATGCAAAGTACCAGATTAAGAAATGTAATATTGAAATTTTTTTACAAGAATATTTTCAAAAGAATTTTCTTTGTGTTTGATCCAGAGCGTGTCCATGACCGTGTAACCAGGATTGGCGTTTTTTTTGGTAGTTTTGTTTTAGGCAGAAAAATCACACACTTACTATTCAACTTCACTGACAAAACATTAGAGCAAACAGTTGCTGGCTTGTTTTTCAAAAATCCCATTGGACTTGCTGCTGGTTTTGACAAAAATGCGCAGTTAACACAAATCCTTCCGGAAGTCGGTTTTGGTTATGAAGAAATTGGTTCTGTGACCGGAGAGAAGTGCGCGGGAAATTCCGGTCAAAGGCTCTGGCGCTTAAAGAACTCACAAAGTCTTTTAGTATATTATGGGCTGAAAAATGACGGTTCTGAAGCTATCTCTAAACGTCTTGCTAAATTAAAATTTAAGTTTCCTTTGGGCATCAGCATTGCTAAGACCAACAACAGAAATACTGTCGATGAAGCATCTGGCATAGCTGACTATCTGAAAGCGTATTTGGCTTTTAAAGAGAAAAACATTGGTTCATATTTCACTATAAACATCAGCTGTCCAAATGCTTTTGGCGGAGAACCTTTTACTGATCCTGAAAAATTGAATCGCTTACTCAAAGCTTTAAAAGAGGCAGACTCAGATTTTAACAAGCCCGTATTTTTAAAAATGCCCGCAGAATTGCCTTTTGAGCAAGTCGATGAAATATTAAATGTTGCCAGAAAATACAATATCACAGGTTTTGTTTGCACAAACCTTGCCAAAAATAGATCCAACCCCAATATCAAGGAGCAATTCGTTCCAGATGTAGGCGGAATGAGCGGAAAAGTAGTACAAGATCTTTCAGACAACCTCATTGAATATATCTACAAAAAATGCAAAGAGGAGTTTGTACTAATCGGGTGCGGGGGAATTTTTACAGCAGAGGATGCTTACAGAAAGATAAAGAAAGGCGCAACACTTCTTCAAATGATTACGGGGATGATTTTTGAAGGACCACAACAGATCTCAGAGATAAACAGGGGGATGGCAGAGCTTCTTAAAAAAGATGGTTACAGGAATATATCAGAGGCAGTTGGAGCAGATTTAAGGACTATTTAAACCTTGTTTTGTAAACCGGTTTGGAGTATATTATGGAGACCAAAAAGTACTGATTGTGCTGGCTGGTCCATTCTGAACCGGAGGATTCTTGAGAAATCAGAAAGCAGAGGCCTTGGCCCAAGAAGCTGCCGAATACGTCGGTTCTGCTCTTGGCGTTGACTCCGGTCCGATCGGAGTGGTCCTTGGCACTGGATGGGGCGACAAGCTTGCCCTGGACAATCGTCGTGAGGTCTCCTTCGAGAGGGTGCCGGGTTTTAGACGGCTTAGCGCTCTTGAAGGGCACAGTCGGAAGTTCGTGGCCGGAAGTTGTGGCG
>JAKCAE010000015.1 GCA_021842385.1 bacterium | reverse complement strand
CCACACTCAGAACGAGGGTAGAGCTTTGACCGAACTCTTGCTGTTGAACGAGCGGGTCTCTGTGGCGCTCGACGGCATGGATATGAGCCAAATCGAGATGTTCCTTCTCCAGATTGGTGTGCGTTCCTTCTACTCCTTGAAGGTGCATGACCTCTGGGATAGGAACGGAATGCAGACCGTCTCGATGTTGGAACGCGCGGCTCGTGGACATGTGCGCGTCTGGGCTGATCTTAAGCTCTCCGACACGCCGAAGACCATGGAGTTCCGCGCCAAGGCTGTGCGCGAAGCAAGAGCGCATTCGTTGACAATCCATGCAAGCGCAGGTGTGGACTCAATCAAGGCAGCACTCGACAATGGTCCTGCGGAAGTGATCGCAGTGACTGTGTTGACCTCGATCTCACCGCCAGCGTGCATGGAGATGTACGGGCGGTCCTGTTCGGAGCAGGTGCAGTATCTTGCCGATCTCGCGGTGAAAGAAGGAATCTGCTCTCTGGTTTGCTCCGGCGATGAGGTTGGGGCACTTCGAGAGAAGTTCCCGAACGTCAACCTGATAGTCCCCGGTGTGCGCATGCCGGGTAGTAGTTTGCGTGGACAGAATCGTATTACCACGCCTTGGGATGCTTTCAAGCTCGGTGCCTCGCGCATCGTGCTAGGAAGCGACGTTACCAAGGCCAAGAACCCGGTCGTCGCTTTCGCCGAGGTCATGAGCGAGACCAAGACGCAGCTCAACGGCGGCAAGGAGGTACCGTGATCGTCCCAGAAGGATGGCAGAACGAGGGCATCGCCAGTTTCTTGGATGCTCTTTGGGCTTTCGGCGCCATCATGAGCGCCGAACAATCGCCCGATGGCAAGGGCTTTCGGCTTGCGCTGCACGAGCGCAACCCCGAAGCGCCGCTGTCGCCCGTCTACTTCAACCTTCGTCGTGTGCAGTCGCATCCTGCTGCGCTGTACATGGCATCTGGTCTGATGAAGGAGAAGGTGGTCTCCGGCGACGTTGATGACTTCCACCTGATTGCCGGCATTCCCTTGGCTGGCACACCCTTCTCGGTAGCATTGTCCCTGCTGATGAATCGGGGGCATGTCACACCTCGGATGCAACCGAAGGGGCACGGAGTCGCTGGTCTCGTGGACGGTGACTTTCATGAAGGGCAGGTCGTGTTGCTTGTCGACGACCTCATCACCGAGGCAGACAGCAAGCTCAAGGCCATCGACGTTCTGCAGCGCGCCGGCCTGGTCGTTCGGGACATCGTCGTCCTGATCGACCGGGAACAGGGCGGCAAGCAGAAGCTCGAGGCTGAAGGCTTCCGGGTTCACCCGGTCATCACGGTAACCGAGATCTTCAGCTACCTGCTGCGCACCGGGGAATGCACCCAGACCACGTACAACCTGGTCATGCAGTACCTCGACGCTGAGGCTGAGAAGCACGCGGCTGGGTAACACAACTAACAAGAGGAAAAACCGTCCCTGGAGGAGGACGTATTGAGAGAAACAGGCTCACGGCCCTGACGCGATTTTGTGTCAGGGCCTGCTGTTTTTTACGATTGTGGATAAACTTGATTTAGTTGTTTAAAAAGGCTCAAATTATTGGATTTTTGATATATTTGCGTACCACAACATATGGTGCTAAGATGTTTTTAGGAACACAAGATATAGTGTCCTGAAACAAAGACAAAAGCACATTCTTAATGTTCCCCGGTTTGTTTTTAACCTTATTTGGAGCTAAGGCCTAGTTATTATCGCCTCTAAAAACAAGAAATAACCTTAATTTAAAATCATGCGCTGTCTCAATTGCAATCACGAAGATACAAAAGTCATTGACTCCAGAGTTGCCGGAGACGGTGTCGCTATTCGCCGCAGAAGAGAATGTAATTCCTGCGGTTTTCGTTTTTCTACATACGAAGAAGTTGAAATTTTAGACTTAACTGTTGTTAAAAGAGACGGGACTAAGGAACTGTATTCGCGTGACAAGCTTGAACGGGGAATTAGGAGGGCATTTGAAAAACGACCGATCTCAGAAGAGAATTTTAAGAAGTTAATCTCGCAGATTGAGCAGGAAATACAAAAAGCCGCAGACCCTGAAATCACCACAGAACAAATCGGAGAAATTGTTATGAAAAAGATTAAAAAGGTCGACAAGGTCGCATACGTCAGGTTTGCTTCAGTCTACAAGCAGTTTGAGGATATAGAAGAATTCAAGGCAGAACTGCAAAAACTTTAATAACTTAAACAGAGAAATTTAAAAAACAATGAACGAAAACTTACAAACCAGAACCAAGAATGCTCTTTCCGAACTCGGAGAAAAGATTTTCTTGGATCGCTATGCTGTTAAAGATGCCAAAAAAGAAACTTTGGCAGTAGGTGATACAGTAGTTATTAATGTTAATCTCAAAACAGGTCAGCGCGAGATTGGCACGATTAAGTCGTTAGATCAGACCAGCAAACAAGTTGAAGTGACCTTAAGAGACGGTACAGTTGAGAAACGCGCCATTGAGCATGTAGACAAACCTTTGGAAACAGTTCCTGAACAAATGTTTGATCGCATAGCTAAACATATATCAAGCGTTGAAAAAACTCCGGAAAAACAAACAGAGTGGCAAGGGAAATTTAGAGAGTTAATGGATGATTGGAAATATGTTCCAGCAGGAAGAATATTTACCGGCGCAGGAACCGGACAAAACTTAACTTTCTACAACTGCTATGTCATCCCATGCCCCCAAGATTCTAGAGGCGGTATTTTTGACACCTTAAGACAGATGGCTGAAATAATGTCGAGAGGGGGCGGAGTTGGCATTAATGTTTCAACTTTAAGACCAAGATATGCCTATGTTAAAGGCGTAAATGGCCGATCTTCTGGTTCAGTCTCCTGGGCTTCTTTGTATAGTTTTGTTACAGGTTTAATTGAACAAGGCGGTTCTAGAAGAGGCGCTTTAATGCTCATTCTAAATGTTTGGCATCCTGATATTGTTGATTTCATAAATGCAAAAAGAGAAGCGGGCAGGATCACCAATGCTAATATTTCAGTCGGTATTACTGATGATTTCATGGAAGCTGTTAAAAATGATGCTGATTGGGATTTAGTTTTTCCGGATACTTCAGATCCGCTCTATCAATCAGAGTGGGCAAAAACTCAAGGCGATATTAAGACCTGGAAAAAACTCGGTGGCAAAGTCATAACGCACAAGACCATAAAAGCAAGAGAGATTTGGGATCAGATCATTTCTTCTGCCCACGCTTCAGCAGAACCAGGAGTATATTTCATTGATCGAGCAAACCACCTTTCCAATTCCTACTACTACGCAGCGCTTCCTTGCACAAATCCTTGTGGAGAACAGCCGTTGCCTGCCTGGGGTGTTTGTAATCTTGGACATGTTAATTTAGCAAAGCATATTTCTAACAATGAAGTTGATTGGCAGAAACTTAAAGAAACAGTCAGATATGCTGTGCGTTTCCAGGATAATATTATAGACGCAACTCCATATTTCTTTGATGAGAATTATAAACAGCAAATGTCTGAAAGAAGAGTTGGTATGGGTACTATCGGGCTTGCAGAAATGCTTGTGAAACTGAAAATAAGGTATGGCAGCAGCGAAGCCATCCAGTTCATAGACAAACTCTATCAATTCATTGCAGTCACAGCTTACGAAACTTCAGTTGAGATAGCGCGTGAAAAAGGTGCTTTCCCTCAATTTGATGCTGAAAAGTTTTTAGAGAGCGGTTACATGAAAGCAATGCCTGAATACGTTCGTTCTTTAGTCAGGCAGTATGGCGTGAGAAACGTTACGATAATGACACAAGCACCAACAGGAACAGTTGGTACAATGGTTGGCACATCAACCGGTATTGAACCATTCTTCTCCTGGTCATATTTCAGAAAAAGCAGACTCGGAGTGCATGAAGAAAAGATCAAACTTGCTCAAGACTGGTATGACAAAAATCCGGGCAAAGAACTTCCTGAATATTTTGTTACAGCAATGGATTTGGCTCCTGAAGACCATGTTAGAGTGCAGGCAGCGATCCAGCGCTGGACAGACTCAGCAATCTCTAAAACCTGTAATGCCCCTGCAAACTATACCATTGATAACACCAAAAAACTGTATGAATTAATGTACGATCTTGGTTGCAAAGGCGGAACAATATATCGTGACGGTTCCAGAGACGAACAGATCTTGGCAACTGATGCTAAGAACTTAGGTAAAGATGTACAAGAGCAGCTACAAGCAAAATCTTCGAAAGAAACCAAAACAGAACACGCTATCATTGAAACAATTTCAGAAGGACAAGATCTTTTGCAGATAGGGGACCACAAGTTCTTAGTAAAAAGATTAATCCAAAACGGAACCAAATTTGAGGTTGTGCCAAGAGAACGTCCTGTTGAAATGCAGGGTACTACTTACAAATTAAACACCCCGTATGGTTCTTTGTTCGTAACGATTAATGAGGACGAACATGGTCCTTTTGAGGTCTTTGCTCAGCTTGGTAAAGCCGGTGGTTTTTTTGCAGCTCAGTCAGAAGCACTTTGCCGTATGATTTCTTTGGGATTAAGATCAGGAGTCTCAGTAGAAGAAATTGTAAAACAACTCAAAGGAATTAGAAGCACTGAAGTTGCTTTCAATCAGGGGGAAATAATCTACTCCTTGCCTGATGGAATTGCAAAAACTTTAGAAAAACACATCAACAGAAAACAGCAAAGCTTACAATTACAATTTAAACAAGCAGAGCCAGCAAAGCTAGATATCAAGGAAGAAGTAAAAATGAAAGTTTCTGAAGGCCCTGTTGAAGTAAAGACAGCTGCTGAATTTGTGCCAAAACAACAAAAAGTTTCCATGGCAGACTATGGTCACGCGCCGATATGTCCTGATTGTTCTTCAATGCTTGTTATGGCAGAGGGTTGTATGAAATGCGAAGTCTGCGGATATTCTAAGTGCGGTTAATTAAACAAAGAACAAAGAAAACCGCTGCTAGCGGTTTTCTTTTATCCCAATGATACTAAAAGTCAAAGCTCACCCAAAATCTAAAAAAAGAATGCTTAAAAAGATTTCCCAGACAGAGGTTGAAGTTTGGGTGCACGAAATGCCTGTTGCAGGCAAAGCAAACCGCGCGATCATAGAACTTCTTTCAGAAGAACTGGAAATTCCAAAAAGTTGTATTAATTTAAAATCAGGTAGTGCTTCCAAACAAAAAACTTTTGAAATTAAAGGTAATCCTAAAATGCCAAGGGATTTGTTTGGATAACCAAAAGCCCCGATTGCTCGGGGCTTGAGAATCTGCACGTGTTTAGAGAACGCAGACCTAACAGAAACAATATACCAAAATATTTTTTCGCGGTCAATATTTTGGTGGACCCCAGGGGAGTTGAACCCCGCGTGCAAAATGTTAGGTCTGCACTGTTTACCCAAACTTGGGGCCCAGGAACAAAGCATAGCAGAGCAAGATTAACTAATTGTTAAATACATATCCGCAATTCACTCACAAAATTATGCCCAAGGGTCTTAACATCTATTACTACGGAAAAGGAAAAGGAAAAACCACAGCAGTAATGGGCTTAGCAGCCCGTGCTGCCGGTGCTTGCTTAGATGTTTTCATTTTGCAGTTTGTTAAAGCAAGAGCTCCAAAAAAAGGAGAGCGTCTTTTGAGTGGAGAATGGCCTCTTTCCAATGAATTCAAATATTTCAACGCAAAAGAGAAACAAAAAAATATCGGCAAGATACAAAGCAAGCAGGTAGGTTTAGGTTTTGTTGGAATACTGGGCGACAAAAAGCAAAGGATAAAACATGTTCAAGCAGCTAAGCAGGGTTTAAAAGAAGCTGAAAAAATATTCAAATCAAAAAAATATCAACTTGTCATATTAGATGAGCTTGTTTCTGCTTTAGAATTAAAACTCTTAACAGAAAAAGAAGTTCTAGCCCTCATTTCCAAAAAACCAAAAGAAATGCACCTGGCTTACACAGGACATGATTCTTTCAAAGGGCTGTTAGCGGTTTCTGATTTAGTTTCTGAAATTAAGATGATCAAGCACCCTTACTACCAAGGGATTATGGCTATACGAGGCATAGATTTTTAACTGTGATATACTAATATCACAAACAAAACAATTAGGAGAAACAAAAAAAATGATGCAAAATAAGCAAAAAATATTAGTCGGTTTAGTGGTTCTTTTGGCGGTTGCTTTAATAGCTATGCTCATGCTTAAAAATAGCGTTAAACGCGTTGATCAGACCCCTAAAATTAATAGGACTGACGCGCCTAAAGGAACAGTCATTCCCGGTTTTCCAAAAGAGTTGATGATAGACAAAGCAGGGGAAACAGAATCCAGCTATACAATAAAATATGAAACTGAGAATCAATACACTGCAACATTTAAGACAGACAAGGGGATTAAAGAAGAGTACAGCGCATATCTTGATTTCTTTACAAAGAATAAATATGAGATAGTAAACAAATCAGAAGGTCCTGTTGTTTCCTCAGTCTATGCTAAAAACTCAACAGGCGAAGTAAATGTCGTTATTAGTAGACTTGAAAAAGACACTCAAACTTCAGTAGTCATTTCTTACTTAAAGAAATAACCTTTTAAGAGGAAAACCGGCTGTTTCAAAGCCGGTTTTTTTCTGTTAAAATATACATATGAAATTAATAGAACCACGCAATTTAAAAGGCTTCCGTGACTATCTGCCTAAAGATCAGATACCAAGAAGCATAATCTTCTCAAAGATAAAAAGGGTTTTTGAGCGTTTTGGCTTTGAGCCCTTAGAAACTCCTGTTTTGGAATACGCGGACATACTCTCTGGAAAATACGGAACTGAGGGTGAAAAACTCATGTATCGTTTTAAAGATAACGGTCAAAGAGATGTGGCCATGCGTTATGATTTAACAGTTCCTTTAGCAAGGGTTTCCGCGCAATATCAAAATGAATTACCCAAGCCTTTTAAAAGATATCAGATTGCTCCGGTTTGGCGTGCTGAAAATACTCAGAAAGGAAGATATCGTGAGTTCTATCAATGCGATGTTGATGTGGTTGGAGCTGAAGCGGGGATTGCTGATGCTGAATGTGTGGCTATGGTCGAGGATATTTTTTCAGAACTAGGCATCAAAAAGTTTGTTGTTAAGATAAACAACAGGAAAATATTGAATGCAATCATGCTAGCAAGCGGTGTTTCAGAAAAGAAAATCCTTGAAGCTATCAGAGCCGTAGACAAGCTAGAAAAAGTTGGTGCTTCAGAAGTCATTTCAGAATTAAAAGAAAAAGCCGGCTTAAACAAAGATCAGGCAGAAAAATTAATTGCGCTAGCTTCCACCAAAATTTCAAATATAACTGCTTTAGAAACCTTTGTGCGTAAGAACTTAGAGAAACAATCCCAAGCAGAAACAGGACTAGAAGAGATGCAAAAAGTTTTTGTAAGCCTCAAAGCCTTTGGTGTTAAAAACGTTGAAATCGATCTTTCTTTGGCCAGAGGTTTGGACTACTATACTTCAACCATATTTGAAACTGTAATCACAGAAACAGCGGAATCAAAGAAGTACGGTTCAGTAGCAGGTGGAGGCAGGTACGACAAACTCATTGAACTCTTTACCGGCAAAGATATTCCGGCAGTTGGCATTTCCATTGGCATTGATCGTTTGTTTGCAGCCATGCAAGATCTGGGCTTGATAACAGGAGAGGGTGTAGTTTCAGTACTTCTTTTAAACATTGAGAAAACGTTACAAGAAGAGTACTTAAAGATATTAGCTGCTTTAAGGAAAGCGGGTATAAACGCGGAATTGTATTACACCACCTCTGATATTAAAAAACAGTTTACTTTTGCACAGTCTAAGTCCATAAAATACGGCCTTTTGTTAGGTTTAGATGAAGCAAAAAAGAAAGCCATAACCTTAAGAAACTTAGAAAGTAGAAAACAGAAATTAATCAAAACCAAAGACTTAGTCAAGGAATTAAAAAAACTTCTTGCTTAGTTAATATATATTTAATTTAAAGATGCTAGACTTTTAGGATGAATAAGTCTAGCATTTTTGTTTTTGGCGTTTCTTTTTTTCTCTCAGGTTCTTTTTTAGGGGTTAGCTTTAAAACAGGTATAGGTTCTGCTATTTTCATATTTGTTTTTGCTTTGTTGTTAGCACTCCTGATTAAAGATAAAAGACTTAGGATATCAATGATATTGCTTTCTTTTTTCATGCTCGGATTTTTAAAGGCAGAATTTAGTTCCTGGAAAATGAGTGAATATGCAAAATATTATGATCGCAAAGTTTTCTTTAAAGGATATATTGCTAAAGACCCGGAAACATACAAAGGTAAGTTTAAAAGAATAACCATAAAAGCCGAAGGAACAAAACAACTGCTACTAGCAACTCTTTTTACAAGAGACCAGTATTTCTATGGAGATTATGTTTTTGTCAGCGGCAAGATAAAGGAAGCGCGGAGTTTTGGAGATTTTGATTACAAAAGATACCTGGAAACAAAGAATATTTACGCCCAGATTTCATCCCCAGAGATTTTTGTTTTAAGCAAAGCACATGGCTTTTCGTTTAAATACAATCCGGGCATATATTGGAGTTTGAGGTTTAAACGTTGGGTTTACAAACAATTCCAAGAAAGGCTTCCTAAAGAACAGGCCGGCTTGTTAGTTTCCTTGCTTGTCGGACAAAAAGAATTGCTTTCTGAAAAGACCATATCTGAGTTCACCAAAGCAGGACTCGCTCATATTATCGCAGTTTCTGGTTTTACCCTGACTATCATTCTTCTTTTTTGCAACAAACTTGGAACATATATCGGTAAAAAGAAAGCTTGGGCAATTTGTTTTTTAGTTGCTTTTCTTTACATGGTCATGGCTGATTTTGCTGCAGGAGTAATCAGGGCTGCTTTGATGTCTGGTATCTTTGTTATTGGAAAAAGTTTAGGCAGACAATATTCGCTTCTGCCAGCGCTTGCTTTTACAGCAAGTTTACTGGTCTTTTTAAATCCATTAATCATTAAGTATGATATTGGTTTCATGCTTTCTTTTCTTTCAATCTTGGGCATCTTGTTTTTTGTTCCCATAATTGAGATATTTTTAAAAAAATTGAAAGTCCCTGAAAGATTTGAAATACGCGCTATCATTGCAACAACTCTAGCTGCTGAAATATCAACCATTCCTTTAACTTTGTATTACTTTCAGCAGTTTTCGATTGTCGCACCACTTTCTAATCTTTTAATACTGCCAATAATCCCGGTGTGTCTTGCTCTGGGATATTTAGTCTGCATTCCATTAATTGGCTTTTTAACAGCAAAAGTTTTGTTAATCCCGTTAAATTATACCTTGTTTGTTGTCTCAAGGCTTGCTGCTTTTAAATATTCAACCCTTAACCTTAAAATTAACAGCTTTGTTTTAACACTCGGATACATAGGTGTTTTTCTGGGATATTGGTTCTTAAAAACAAGGTTGAAAGATAACCCGGAGTTTGATAAAATGAACGGGTAATTAAGAAAAAATCAAAGATGACAAAAGCAGTAAAAATTTCAAGTATCATCGCAGCGATAATCGTTATTGTTGCCGTTGTTTTAATAGTTAAGAATAGTAACAAGGGGACAAGAGAGGAAGCAAAAGAAATGCCAAACCAGACACAAAATCAAGCAAAAGCAGATCCATGCACAGACGGTTCTCAAAAAGACAGTAATGGTAAATTTAAGCCTGCTGTTGATATATCAAACAAAACCGCTGTTTTGCAAACAAGTATGGGAGATATTTCCATAAAGCTCTATGATCAAGATGCTCCAAAAACAGTTCAGAACTTTGTTTGTTTAATTCAAAAAGGATACTATGATGGCATAAAGTTCCATAGAGTCTCACATGGTTTTGTAATCCAAGCAGGAGATCCAACAGGCACTGGTGCTGGCGGAGAAAGCATTTTTGGCGGCAAGTTTGAAGACGAGCTAAATCCAGACACTGTTTCTTACAAAGAAGGGTATGTTGAAGGAGTAGTTGCCATGGCAAATTCAGGACCAAACACCAATGGTTCCCAGTTTTTCATTATGACAGACACGCACAAGGATCTGCCTAGTGCATATACAATTTTCGGCAAAGTTATTTTAGGTCTTGATGTTGTTAAAAAAATCGGCGCAGTCCCTGTAGATCCAGGTCCTTTTGGCACAGAAGATGGTGCTCCTAAAACTCCTGTTTTAATTAACAAAGCAATAATTAAATAACTAAAAACATATGGAAAGAACATTAGTATTACTTAAACCAGATGCAGTTAGCAGAGGATTAGTCGGAGAGATTTTGCAGCGTTTTGAGCGTGTCGGTTTAAAGATTGCTGGAATGAAAATGGTTCAGCCTGACGAGGATTTAGCGAAAAAACACTACCATGATCTTGGAGAAAGAAAAGGAGCAGATGTTTTAAGAGTTACTGTTGAAATGTTGGTTTCTGGTCCTGTAATTGCCATTGTCCTAGAAGGCATTGAGGCTGTGGAGTTAGTTAGGAAGATAACCGGTCCAACAGAACCAAAAACAGCAGCCCCAGGAACAATCCGTGGAGATTATTCGCACATTTCTTTTAAACATGCGGACATTAAAAAAATCGGCGTTAAGAACCTCATTCATGCATCAGGTTCAATAGAAGATGCTGAAAAAGAAATCCCTATTTGGTTTAGTGAAGACGAACTTGTCAAACACTCACCAGTCTACGCAAAACATACTTTAGGTGAATAACTTAAAAAGAACCTCAGCTGAGGTTCTTTTATTTTCTCTTGATAAGATTTTTTAAGGTATTAAATATGCCGCTTTGGTTTTCATGGAGATAATGGCGGATTTTGTGTTTGGCATTTGAAGTCTTTGCCTGTTTAAGCCAATCTTGTGAAATCTTCACAGGTTTTTTTGTTTTAATAATCTCCACAACATCGCCGCTGTGCAGCTCGTGATTGATTTTTACCATTTTGCCATTTACCTTAGCACCCATCATAAAGAAGCCAAGATCAGAGTGTACGGAAAAAGCAAAATCAATTGGTGTTGCCCCTTCAGGCAAGTCCTTAACATCTCCCTTTGGTGTTAAGACGAAAATGCGGTCTTGAAAGAAGTCTATCTTTAAAGCTTGCAAGAAATCTTCAGCGTTCTTTATCTCATCTTGCATATTCTGCAGATCTTCAACCCATTGCACCTTGATGCTGTTAATATCATCACTTTTGCCCTCTTCTTCGTAAACCCAGTGTGCAGCAATACCGCGTTCTGCCTCATCATGCATTTGTTCGGTGCGTATTTGTATTTCAAAAACATTCTTTTCAGAATCAAAAACTGTGGTGTGAATTGAACGATAGCCGTTTGGTTTTGGCAGGGCAATATAGTCTTTAACCCGGCCTGGCAGAGGCTGGAGATGCTTGTGAATAGCGCCAAGCGCTGCATAACAATCTGCAGTAGATTGGGTAATAACCCTCAAAGCTATCAAATCATAAATCTTGTTGACATCGCCATCATAGCGCTGCAATTTTTTGTAAAGAGAGTACATGCGTTTAACCCTGCCTTTCAAGTCTTCAAATTTAACACCCTCGGTTTTTAAGATTGTTGAAACATCTCTTTGCAGTTTTTTCAAAGCAGTCTCTCTCCCAGAAAGTGCTGTCTCTAATATTCCTTTTGTTTTTTTAAATCCCTCAGGGTTCGCTATTTCAAAAGCAGAGTCTTCTAACTCATCTTTCCATTCTCCGATACCCAAGCGGTTAGCAATGGGAGCAAATATTTCCAGAGTTTCTTCAGCTATTCTTTTCTGCTTTTCCTTTTTAACATATTTAATTGTGCGCATGTTGTGAATTCTGTCAGCAAGTTTAATTAAGATCACCCGAATGTCCTTGGAGGTTGCCACAAACATTTTGCGCAGATTTTCTACGTAATACTTGTCTTTGCTATTTCTTAACCGAACTTTGCCAAGTTTAGTCACTCCGTCAACTAAAGAAGCAACTTCTTTGCCAAATTCTTTTTCAATTTCTGAAAGATTAACTTTGGTATCTTCAGGAACATCGTGTAACAAAGTTGCTGCAATAGTTGTGGCGTTCGGAAAGATGCGCGCTAAAATCAAAGCCGCTTCTTTAGGGTGGGTGAAATATTCTTCTCCAGAAAAGCGTTTTTGTCCTTGGTGTGCTTTTTGTGAAAAATTGTAAGCTCGTTCTAAAAGCGCTTTCTCTGAATCTTTAAACTTAAATTGAATTTTGCTCGAAAATGCGTTAAAATCCATATACTTTTTAACCTCTTCCCTTAATTATATGCCAGAACTACCAGAAGTAGAAAATATAAAAAAAGACTTAAGAAAAACTTTGATAGGCAAGCAAATCCAAAGGGTTTTTGTATATACCGAGAAGATGATAAAAGTGGGGGCAGGGAAAATTTCTAACATCAAAAAAGGATCAAAAAAGCAAACTCAAGAATTCATCAAAACTCTAAAAAACAAAAGAATTTTAGAAATACAGCGCCGGGCAAAATATTTAATTATCTCGCTTTCTCAAAAACACTTCTTGGTTATTCATCTGCGTATGTCCGGACAATTAATATTCAGAAACAAAAAACAGCTAAAAGAACCCCTGCTTCTTTCAGTTGCTAAAAACGCGGTTAAAGAAAAGCTCCCTAATAAACATACACACTTAGAAATTGTTTTTAAAGGAGAGCAGCGGCTTTTCTACAATGACATTAGACAGTTCGGACATTTAAGATTAGTTAACCAAAAAGAACTAGAAGAAATTTTTGAGAACTTAAGCCTTGGACCAGAACCATTGAGCTTAAGCTTTGAAGGATTTAAAGAAATATCTGAAACGTACAAAAGGAAAAGGGCAAAGGATTTTTTGTTAGATCAAAGAGTAATTTCAGGAATTGGCAACATATATTCTGATGAGGCTCTTTTCCGTTCAAAGATTAATCCTTCCAGGAAAATATATAGCCTAAAAGAAGCAGAGTTAAAAAAACTTTTTCAAAATATTAAACTGGTTTTGAATGAAGCTATTTCTGCTGGTGGATCTTCTATTGATTCATTCAAAAGAGTAAACGGAAATAGCGGAAAGTACACAGAAAAACACCTTGTCTACGGCAGATCTGGTTTTCCTTGTCCAGTTTGCAAAAGAAAGCTGCTTTCTAAAAAAATAGGTTCCAGAACTAGCACATATTGCGGGTACTGTCAGAAATAGCGGGATAATATATACTGCTTAAAGAAGCCTTAAACAAGGAGCATTTATGCAAGATGACAAATGGAACATGCTGATAGAGCATGCGAAAAAGTCCTTTGAAGACGTTGATTTAAGGACCGAGGATTTGCTTCTAGAAACAGGTGATGGGTTAGTTAAACAAGGGACCCAAGAGATTTTAGAGTTTACAAACCCTAAAGGTAGATTTCGTTTGATTAGAGAAACAAAACCTGTGGTCTTAGAAAAAAAGATGCACTATTCCCATAGACAGGGAGACAGCGCCAGAACAGAGTACGTTTTTTCAGACACTGAAAAGACTCATAAAATGCGCTTCTTCAAAGAAGACGGCTTTGATGAATGGAAAGAGTTAGAAGCAGACAATATCACAGACATACTTTAAAATGCTTGGTTTACAAATACTCAAAACCTTAAAGTATTTTGATATTCAAAATCATCCTTTGACGCTTTTAGAAATACATAAATATCTCCTTACAGAAGCAGGTAACAAAGCAAACCTTTTTGAAATACTCACCATTTTAAATACTGATTTAAAAGATCAGGTTCAAACCTCAAACGGTTTCTATTATCTCCGCGGACGCAGTGAGATATCAGAGCAGAGATTAAAGAACAATCTTTCAGCAAGCAAACGTTTGAAAAGGATAAAAAGATATCTCAAATGGATACAGCACATACCTTTCATCGCAGGACTAGCACTCGGCGGATCAGAAGCCATTACCAACTCCCGAGAGGGAAGTGACATTGATATTTTTGTTTTAACCAAGCCAAAAAGAATCTGGCTGGCAAGACTTTTTTTAAGCTTATATTTTCAAATCTTTGGAGTTAGAAGACACGGTCAGAAAACTGCAAACCGTTTTTGTTTAAATCACTATATTGAACAAGGGAAACTATTAAACAGAGAACAACATGTATATTCTGCTGTAGAATACATTTCTTTAATTCCGTATTACGGGGGAGATGAAATATATGAGTTTCAAAAAACCAACATGTCTTGGATATCAGAATACTTAGCACAACCCCAGATTGTTAAATATACAACGCCAAAAGCCTCGTTTTTTAAGAAAGTCATAGAAGAGAGTTTCAACAACAAATTTGGAGACTTCTTAGAAAACATTGCAGGTAAATTACAGACAAAAAAAATACACCTTCAGGATAGTATAGTTTTGGAAAAAGACGAGCTTGCTTTTCACCCAGGAAACAAGGGCAGGCAAGTAATGCAAAGATTTAACCCATAAACGAAGCGAAGCCCCAAGACAGTGTGTTGTCTTGAGGCCTCAAGGGGGGTCTACCGCTTCGTCGTGTCAACGACGGCTGCCGGTGGCGTGGTACCAGCCTTGCTCTGGTGGAGCCGGTTGTATCCGAGCACCGCCGCGGCAATGAAGAGCATGATGACGACAGCCACCACACCCGTGTTGGGTCCGGCGCTTTCCTGCTGGCGAGACGCAAACATTGGTCCTCCCTGCGATCCCTCGCAGGTTGAAGGTGATAACTTCCTACTGCGTGGGGGTTTCATTGCATATTGCCATAACTGGTTTAAAAAATCAATACTAAAAAACCCTCTGTTTTAGAGGGTTTTTTGATCCTTAACTCATACTCCCTTTATGATTTCTGCAATATATTCCACCTCAGAAAGTCTCTGTTTTTGACTACTTAATATGTAATCTATGAGCTGCTCTTTATGCACAAAAGTAACATCATCTGAAACATGAGCAATCCCATCTCTTTTGATGTTTGGCAGCACAAGAAGTGCTGTTACCCAGATTTTTCTTCTGCAGTATGCGTCAATGAAGTGCTTTAGCTTCATTGCGCCCCTGTGTGCTTGATTTAAAAAGACATGCATTTGTACGTCACTTGGGCGATAGTGGGACTTTACTTCAATCGCAAAAATTCCTGCAGGCCCTATCACCGCAAAATCAATATCACCACCATGCCTTAAAGAAAGGTTATGGAAGATGTAAAAGTCATCAGGGAGTTTTAATAGCTCGCGCATAACGCTTTCTTCGCCCCAAATTCCTCTGGAAAACCGTTTCGAGCGTTTTTCAAAAAGTTTTGCTAAGGTATACCCCAAAGGAATTAGCAGGATGATCATAAGCATCCAATCAGAAAGAGAAGAATAGCTTTGAATGTCAGTTTGGGTTAGATAGCTTAAGAACAGGAAAAGCGCCAGAGTTATGATGAAAAGGATAATAAATACGGATTCTTTTCTTTGCAGGAAACTGCTTTTTTTAATATATATAGCCATACCATTTAATTTTAGCACCTTTCAGGGTTGACTTGTTAGACTGGGAGTGCTAATATGTTTTTTTCTGCAGCAAGTTCCTACAGTCGCCTGCAAGAGCAGAGCGGAAGTAGCATGAGCCCATAGCGGGCAGGCGGCTGTAGGAAAACCTCATCGTTTTGGCACAAGGGCCAGGGCGATGAACAACCCGTTCGGAGGATTCACCCGATGACCACCACGAGCACGGCCGGACCCCGCACGCGCAAGCCGCAGACGACGATTTCGCCGGACAAGCGCAGCCTGGATGCGACGACCAAGGGCGACGACGGCAGCACGGGCAGCACCGACACGCCGGCCACGCAGGACGGCGCCGCGGCCGGCTAGGTCGCAAGCGGCGGCATCAGGGAAGTCCGCCCCAGGATTGGGGCGGACGACCCCTGGAGCATTCCAGGGGAACAAGCAAAGAAGCAGCAACCAACACGGTTTGACTGCTTTTTTGATGCCTTCTGGGCCCTTGACAAGAGAGGCTTTTTAGGCTAATATTGTCAGTTAAAACAAAATATTTTCATGGCTCCTGATTTCGTGCATACGGATCGGGGGCAACCCAAAAGGCTTGTGTAAGAGCAATTATATCTAAGGCTCTATGGCACGGGTCTTTTTGTTTTTGGGTCTTAATCTTTTGTTAACGTCTATTTAATCTTTTTTGAGTATTAATATCAGGAAGGTTAAAAAGGAAATATTTTTGAAAGATCCCCTAGCTTAGAAACGCGTTGACATACTGGCTTTTTTGTTCTAAAATGAAACCTGTATATTAACTTGGTAATCATAAAACTATGGGTGTTCCAAAAAAGCATAAGACCAGATCAGGAAGAGACCAGAGACGATCTCACCATGCCTTAAAAGCAAAGACATACGCAGCTTGCAAAAACTGCGGCGCTCCTACTAGGATGCATGAAATTTGTTCAAGTTGCGGCTATTACAAGGGACGTGCTGTCCGTAAGGTTAAATAACTTTTAAAAGCATGGCCAACCGACATCTCTCACGAACTGTAGCAATGCAAACCCTGTATGAGTGGGATTTTAACGGTAAGAAAGAACAGCTCAAAGATTTAGCGCAACACAACATTGAGCAGCTGGCTCCGGGGATGGAAGATACTGTATTCATCTATGATTTGCTTGGCGGTGTTGAGACTCATCTTGAGGATATAGACAAAACAATTGCTGAGACTGCTCCAGAATGGCCATTGGATCAGATCACAGTGGTTGATAGGAATATCTTGCGCATCGGAATATTTGAATTGCTTTTTGAAAAACAGGTTCCTCCGAAAGTAGCAATTAATGAAGCAGTGGAACTGGGTAAGACTTTTGGCGGTGAATCCTCAGGCAAATTCGTAAACGGTGTCTTAGGAACTCTTTACAAAAAACTATTTCCTGAAGAAGCTTTAAAAGAATAAAGCGAACTTCTAGCAAAAAGACCTTCCTTGAAAAGGTCTTTTTGTTTTGTCATTAAAAGAGGGGAGTGAATATGAAATATATCGCGATACTATCCATGGTTCTCAGTATGCTTTTTACAAGCAATATTGCATCAGCAACAGAGCCGCAAATGCATGCCCAAGCTCAGTCAGTTGAAAACGCTCAGCTAACAACAGAAATTCAAACACAAAGCAGTACTGAAAAACCAAAGCAGGCTAAAAAGAAAAAAACTAAGAAAAAGACAGCTAAAAAGCAAACTAAGTCTAAAAGTATAAATGCGAAAAAAGAAACTAAGCAAAAGAAAAAAGCCAAGAAGCCGGTTAAGAAAACGAAAACAAGCAAAAGCATATCAACAAATGCAACAACAGATTTTCAAAGAGCTGATCTCAATTCCCAAGGTTCTTTAAAGGTAGAAGAGCCTGATGCTTTGGGGCAATTGATTAATAGCGGGGCAGTTGACCTGCAAGCAGAATCCACGGAACAGCCAGTACCAAACACTGCTCGCAAAGGATTAGCTATTGCAGGATTTTCTGGGCTTGGTGGTTTGGGTTTAATGCTCTTGCTTAAGAAATTCTTCTTGCACTAACCGTTATTTTCTCTGGTTGCCAAAGCCTTGTTCCTGGGGTATACTAGTGGGGAATTATTTAAACAATTCAGCAAAAGAAATGAACAAAAATGAATTAATTGAAAGTCTTTTTAGAAAGCTTGATTTACCAAGATCTGAAGCAGAGCGAATGTTGAATACTTTAATAGATGTTATTTCTGAAACTCTAAAAAAAGGCGATGAGGTTAATATAACGGGATTTGGGCAGTTTTCAGTAAGCAACAGAGCAGCAAGAGCAGGTGTTAACCCGCAGAACCCAACAGAAAGAATTCAGATTGCCGCAACAAAAGTTCCAAAGTTTAGAGCAGGCAAGGGTTTGAAAGAAGCGGTTAAGGGAGAATAACAAGAAACATGTTTGGCAGGATATCCTGCCAAACTTTAACGGGAACTGGCTCAATTGGCTAGAGCGCTCGCTTTGGGAGCGAGAGGTTCCGGGTTCGAGTCCCGGGTTCCCGACCAAAATATCAACAGCGCGGGTATCGTATAACGGCTATTATCTCAGTTTTCCAAACTGATGACGCGGGTTCGACTCCCGCTACCCGCTCCAAATATTAATAAATTTAAATTGCGGATCACCCGCATTTTTTAATCCACAAGAATTTTTAGTTATCCGCATTGACCGAGTTAAAATGATTTTGTTAATATCCGTATACGGAGGAAATTATGTTAGAAGTAACAGAGAAAAAATTAAGAACAATTTTCAGAGAAGAAGGCGTTCGTTTCTTCGAGCCGTTGCACGAGGCTATTCAAAAAACACAGAAAGACGTCTCAATTCTTAAAGAAGATGTTTCTGAGATTCGTTCAGATCTATCCGGAGTTCACTCAGATATATCAGGAATTCATGAAGATCTATCCGGAGTTCACTCAGACATATCAGGAATTCATGAAGATCTATCCGGAGTTCACTCAGACATATCAGGAATTCATGAAGATCTATCAGGAGTTCACGAAACCCTGGATAGTCACACAGTCACCTTAGGCGCCATTGTTGATACTCTGGAAGTCGTTAGGACAGATTTAGCAGGGGTTCATGAAACTCTCGATAACCACACAGCCACTCTAGATAGCCACACGGTTGCTCTAGATGGCATAGTTGGTACTTTAGAAGTTATGAGAACAGAATCCGTAGTTTCTAAACACAGATTAGATCGTCATGAGGGATGAATAGGGCAGTTAGCTCAAAAGGCCAAAATTAAACTTAGCCATTAGCAGAGGTGTGTCGTTAATATTGACAGGTTTTGTCAGAAAGTATAATATTTATTTACAAACGCCACGCCCAGCCCGCAAGGGTCCGGTGTGGTTTTTGATTTCGGAGGAGAAAATGGGAACAGTACTGTACGTTGATGGAAGGAATTTCTTAGGAAAGTTAGAAAAAGTTTTTCTAAAACAAAAAAAATTAAAACCCAGATGGCATCAGTATGATTTTGAAGGTCTTTTTGGTTTAGTATTAAGAGAGATGAAGATTGATAGTAAGATGTTCTATTTTGCAAGAATAAAAGAGCATCCAGACACCAAAGAAAAATCACAACAATTGATTCAAGAAAGAAGGTTATTAAAAACACACTTGGAGAAACAAGGTTTTCAAGTTGTTCTCACGGGCGCAGTGAGAGGTAATTATAACCAGGAAGGTATTTTAGTTTTTAAAGAGAAAGGCGTTGATGTAGGCATTGCGGTTGATATGGTTAGTGCTGTTTGTGACAAAACTGTTGCTATTGCCATTCTAGCCAGCTCTGATTCAGATTTACAGCCAGCAATCAGAGAGATAGTCAGGAGGAATGCAGAGTGTGTTTACCTGGGTTTTGAATTAATGCCGAATAAGGGGCTTGCTTTTACTTCCAAACGAACAATATTAATCAAGGATTCTGAGGTCTTACAATTCTATACTTAACTGTTTGTATTTGTTCATATCCTCAGTTTACCTAAGGTGTTGCACTTACTTGTTGAACTTGCATTATCATGGTTTGACAATATCCCTTAAAGATTATATAATGCTTGTAACTTAAACCTTTGTACCAGGTTTATCCACATTATGATTTGTACCATCATAAGGATTTCCAGGGGTATTGTGCTGAATACTTCAGGAACCAAAGAAATCAGGAAAGTAGAACGAAACACGCTTAAATAGGGGAAATTAAGCGCCTTTGTTATACTTTCCTGGTTTTTTTATGCATATTGTGTTTGCACGCACGAGAAGCTAAAAACAAGCCAGGCGATTATCTGAAAGATATATATAGAGGGTGTAACAACCCCACATTTATAGGCGTCAGATAATACGCAACTAGCACTGGAGTGCTTAGTGTTCTTTAATTAATAAAGATTGGTCGGTCTCTAGGCGATAGGCCCTGAAACGGGCTTTGCCGGAAGCTAGTTGAAACAGAAAATATATTAATAACACTTTTTTTAGACTCAGATTGATTGTCGCATATGAACAATTAATCGTTCGTTTAAAAAAACGGAGTAAAACATGCAAACCTCTTTAGCAAAGAAAATCTTTGCAGTAGGTTCAACTTCAGCCATGTTGTTAGCTGCTGTCCCTTTTGTGGCTTCAGCTGCAGCTCACGCTGCTGGAACAAACGTCTCCTCTAACGGAACCGTTTATTTCATCAACTCAAATGGTCAGAAGCAACCCTACACTTCAGCTGGTGCATTTTTGTCCTATGGTTTTAACACCTGGGCAGACGTAGTTCCAGCTTCCGCTGAGGATTTGGCTTTGCCTACTGGCTCATTCGTTCCTCCATCAGACGGTTCTTTGATCAATGATCACGGAACAGTTTACTTGATGGTAAACGGTATGCCATCAGGCTTCACCTCTGAAGCAAACTTCTTAGGCTTAGGCTATTCTTACAAGAATGTCTTAGCTGGTGATGTTTCCTTCTTAGCAAAAGGCTCAAATATCGGCACAACAGCAATGTCCCACTCAGTTGGTACATTAGTAAACGACAAAGGTACAGTTTACTTAATGACAGCATCTGGAAAAATGGGCATTCCTTCTCTTTCAGTATTTAATTCCTGGGGCTACAGCTTCGCAAAAGTCGTTCCTGCAAACAGCTACGACTCAGCAGTTGCTATGAGCTCTGGAATTATGAATGCAAGAGTAGCAGGACAATTGAACCCAACAGGTTCAACAGTCAACATCCCTCCAGTATCTGGAACTCTATCTGTAAGCGCAGCTTCAGATATGCCAGCTGCTAGAACATTGGTTAAAGGTGAAGCAGTATCTGATTTAGCTCACTTCACATTCTACGGAACTGGTACAGTTACCGCAGTTACTTTGAAGAGATACGGCGTTTCAGCTGATGCTACCTTGAACAATGTATACTTGTTTGATGGTTCTACAAGATTAACTGATTCAGCATCAGTTTCATCTGGAAGCACAATCAACTTCACAAGCAATAGTGGCTTGTTTACAGTTAATGGTTCAAAGACCATTGCTGTCAGAGCTGACATTCTTTCAACTGCAGCAGCAGGTGAAACAGTTGGCGTACAGTTGACATCAGCAATGAGCGGTTCTAACTCAGTTAGCGGCGCTCCTGTATCAGGTAACTTGCACACTGTTGCAACAGCTACTTTAGCTACTGTAGCATTGGGTGCAGTTACTCAATCTGGTGCAACAAACCCAGGCACAGACATTAATGTCTGGCAGTCAACAGCAACTGTCTCCACAAGAGACGTATTGATGACAAGATTAGCATTGCGCCAAGTTGGCTCAATCGTTTCTGCTGACATCAACAACTTCAAGTTGTTTGTAGACGGAGTACAAGTAAGCTCAGCAGCTTCTTTGGACTCAAATGGCTATGTAACTTTCAGCTTTAGCAAAGCTTTGACAACAGGAAACAGAACCTTAAAGGTAACAGCAGATGTTATCGGTGGTTCTGGAAGAAATGTAGAGTTCTCTCTACGTGGTGCTTATGACATCTCAGTTACTGATACTCAGTACAATGCAGGTGTTACAGCAACAGCTTCTTCATTCCCATTGGATGCAGGTACAACATTCAACATTAGCGCTGGTTCTATGACAGTTGTTAAAGCAACTGATTCACAGTCTGCCAACGTTACTTTGGGTGCAACTGATCAATCCTTAGCAAAATACACCTTCACCGCTTATGGTGAACAAATCAAGGTTGAAACCTTGAGAGTAGGTGTTATAACAACTGGTGGTACTGTTACTGATCATACATTGAGAAATGTAAGAATTTTGGTTAACGGTCTACAGGTTGGTAGCACAACCAACGTTCCTGCTGCAGCATCTTTTGCATCAGGTTCTGGTACACAATTCACAACAAACTTCACAGTAGTTCCTGGTACACCAGCTACAGTTGAAATTCGTGGTGATATCGTAGACTCTGAAGGTACTGACGACATTGCATCTGGCGCAGTTACTGCTGTCCAGGCTTTGTTGATCGGTGGTACATCAGCAAACAACGCAATTCCACAGGTATCCTTAGGAACCTTGGACGTGCCAACTGCTGACAACACATTGGGCAACAGCTTAACAATTGCTTCTGGTTCTATGAGCTTGACTCAACAGTCAACCTACGCAGGACAGACAATTGTTGCTCCTCAAACAGCTTACAAGATTGGTGCTTTCAACTTAACTGGTAATAGCACTGAAGCAGTCAACCTCAATACTCTTGAAGTAGACTTTGCTGGTTCCGCAACTGAAGCAACCGTCTTAACAGACGTTTACGTAAAGTACGGCACTCAGACAACAGCTGTAAAAGGAACTGTAACTGAAGCAGACAACACATGGTCCATAAGCAGAACATTGGCAGTTAACGAAACAATGCCAATTGAAATTTATGCAACCATTTCTTCAGGATTGTCTACATCAACCATCATCACTCAGTTGACCGTCACTGGTATCACAGCATCATCTGGTTTAACCACTTATGCTGATGTAAACTCTGACACAACTAAAGATGCAACTGGTTTCACTGGTCAGACAATCACTGGTGCAGCAGCAGGAACTTTGACAGCAACTGCTGATGCTACAACTCCTGATTCAGCTATCGTTGATGACTCAGGAACAGTAACTACAGCAGCATTCAAGTTTGCAGCGGTCAATGATTCATTCACAATCACTGACATGACAGTCACTCTTGCAGATGCTTCTGCAGTTGCAACAGTTACTTTGATGGATAACGGGGTCGCAGTAACCGGCGGTTCAAAGCCAGGTGCTACATCTCTTACCTTTAGTGGTTTGAATATCCCTGTTGCAGCAAATACCAACAAAGTAATATCAGTTCAATTGACAATGTCTCCTGTTGGGGTAGGCGCTGGCACAGCTGGTTCCTCCTTGTTAACAACATTGACATCATTCACCTCTCGTTCCTCAAACGGCACATCTGACGTTTCAGCAAACGATGCAGGTCCTTCAATTGAAAATAACCCAGCAGGAAACATCATGTATGTTTACCATGCTGTCCCTACCATCACTAACGTAGCTTTGCCTACATCGGTTTTGAGCACAGGTACTCAAACAGTATCTAAGTTCACAATCTCTTCTGGTGGTACTGGTTCAATTAGCTGGCAGAAATTGTCATTCACAGTAACTAAGAACGTTAGTGGAACTGACACTCTTGCCACACCAACATTGTGGAATGCAGATACCAACACCCAGATTACTGGCGCTGGTGTCTTTACAGGAACTGTAAACGTAGACAATGACACCGCTGGTGGAATTGACTTCGTTGCTACAAATGAGCAAACAATTAGTGGAGCTAAGACTTACGAGTTGAGAGTTGACATTGGTGGCGCTCCAGTAGCAGGTGACAGCCTTACTGTTAAGGTTGCTCAACCTTCCTCATTTGCAGCTCAAGCAGCAGCTTTTGCTTCTAACACTGCATCAAGCGTTTCGTACTATGATACAGACGCAGGCGCAACTGTTACTGCAAACGATGTTCGTTTGAACGCACAGGATTCATACGCAGGTGCCGCAGGTGCCGTAACTGGACAAGTTACAGTAAACGCAAGCGCTTTTGCTCTAACAAAATTCAGTACTGCTAATGTAATGGGAAGTATTACCCTTACAAAGACAGGCGCTGCCTGGGTTGCTACTGGCACAGGCTGGACAAGTGCTACTGTTAACGGTGGAAATGACACCACATTCCCAACTTCTGTTGTTGCTACAACAGGGGAAACAGTAACCTTTACCGGTGGTACAGCTCTCATCGGAAACGGAACTGCAGTTGTGACAATAACCAGAACAGCTGGCGGTTACACTGCTGGTTCTGTTGCAGCCGCTTCGGAGTCCGACCTTGGTTTGACTCTAACTGGCGGTGTTGCAGCAGCAGCAAGTTTTGTCTGGTCTGACCAGAGCAAGGCTTCTCACAGCTCAACAACAACCGACTGGACCAATGGTTACTTAGTAAAGAGCTTGCCAACAAATACGCAGTCTCTTTCCAAGTAATAGCTTGGTAGTTCAACTTTTCTAGAAGTCTAAACTAGATCAAAAGCCGCCCTTTACTGGGCGGCTTTTGTATTTTGTCTATCAAATACATTAAATACTTTGACCACCCTTTAAATTTTGCGCTACAATAAATCTCCAAGAATATTAAGTGGAGTTTTTTGTGGATATTGAAACAAAAAAAGAGTTTGAAAAAATCAGTCTTGAGTTTAGAAAGATTGATAAGCGGTTTGACGCAATAGATCAAAGATTTGATCAGATAGATAATGATATATCTCTTGTATTGATGACCATGAGCAAAACCTATGAAGAGCTGGAAACAGAAGTTAAATCAATCAACGCTCGAATAGTTACAAAAGAGTATTTAGATCGTCGTTTAGAGAGGTTTACTACTGCCAACAAGCTCTTGTTAAGAGATGAGGGAGCAAGTTACAAGCCTTAAATCGCCATTGAAAAAATAATCAATCTTTGGTAATATTACATTTGTATTTAGTGTTTTAAACACATGCGCCCGTAGCTCAACTGGATAGAGCGTGTGGCTTCGGACCACAAGGCTGTGGGTTCGACTCCTGCCGGGCGCACCACTTAATTATCAAATTAATATGCGGGTTGGTAGCTCAGTTGGTAGAGCAGTTGCCTCTTAAGCAATTGGTCGTGGGTTCGAATCCCACCCAACCCACCAAAAGCCATATATACGCCAAAAGGGGCGTTTTTTGATATACTGGAGACATATGCAAGATCATATTCTAACAGTCCCTGAAATATCAAAGTTTTTCGGGGTTAGCAAGAAAACAGTCTATGAATGGTGCCGTTTTGGACACTTGCCAGCTTTTAAAATTGGGCAGGAATGGATGCTTAGACAAAGCGATTTACAGAAAATGATTAATGCAAAAGTAAGCTCTGCAGGACGCAAGCAACAGGACCTCTTTGCTAAAGGCAGGGGAGGAAAGTAATGATTTACATATATTTAGGAGAAGATGATTTCTCTAAGAAAGAAGAAATCAAAAGTTTAAAAGAAAAAGAATCAGCAGAGGTTGTTTCTTTTTTTGACTGTACCCCCCAGATGATCCAGCAGGCAGCTTTAGAAAATACTCTTTTCGGCGGCAAGAAGATTATCTGTATCTACGAATATTTCAGCAAAGGTTTTGATTCCGGCATACTTGAAGTGATGAAGAATTCTTCCCATACAGTTATTTTCCTTGAAGAAAAGCTGGACAAAAGAAAAACAGAAACTAAAAAGATTCTTTCCGACAAGAATGTGAAAGTTTTGGAATTTCATATTCCAGAAGCAGCAGAGTTTACCTCCTGGGTTAAAAAACAAGCCAAGAAATACGATTTAAAGCTTTCAGCAAAAGCTGAAGAGCTTTTTTTAAAGCGTTTAGGCGCTTCTTTGAACAATTCAGGATACCAAACCCCGCTTTACGATCTTTGGCAGACAGATTCAGAACTACGTAAATTAAAAGTTTTTGCCGGAGAAGAGTCAGTTTCAGAAAAAGACATCCTTGATTTAGTTTCTGAAAACACAGATGACGATATTTTTAAGATTACAAATGCCATAGGGGAGAAAGACAAAGGGGCAGCAACGAGATATCTAGTTGAATATATGGACAAGTATGCGGGAGGTGATGAAAAAAGCAAAGTAATCGGACTTTCCGGGTTACTTGCAGAACAATTTAGGAATATATTAATATTTCAAAAGTTTTTGGCTCAGAAACTCTCAGACAAAGAAATATCGGCACTAACTGGATATGCCCCAGGCAGAGTTTTTATTTACAAAAAATTAGCTTCTAGATTCAGTGAGCAAAAAGTATTGGAGATATTGAGAAAAATAGAGTTGTTAGATTTAGAAGTAAAAACAAGCCAAGGACCAGCAGCCTTGCAGTTCTTTATGATTATAGACTCGGCGATGAAATAGTTGTAGAAAAGAGCAGAGGGCCATATCCTTGCGGACATGGCCCTCTTTGCGTTCGCCCGGAGCCTTACGGCTTGGGCGGGTCAATGCAGAGTGATGGAGCAACAACGCCCGAGATCCCGGGTTGGCTGCAGGAGTTTGTACCTGCAACGTTCGGAATCTGGTTGTTGTTGATGAAGACGAACTGCAGCCGGAACCAAACGTCGTTTGCAGTCCAGATCTTGTCCGTCGTGTAGCTGATGGACAGACCACCGGCCGCAGTGGTCATACAGGTCTGGTAGGTGATGAAGCCATTGGTGGACATCTGTCCGCCAGTGACTGCCACGTTGTTGTTGCAGCCAACCACCCCTGAGAGCAGGCGGCCTTGGTAGTTGCTGGTGATGCGGTGCGTGGTCGTGCCCTGAACAAACCAAGCACTTCCCACAGCCGGCGGAGAGATCCCGCCCGTGAACTGGGTCACAGGCGTAACCACAGTGACCGTGAGGTTGCTGATCACGCCGAGTGCGACACCAGCCTTGGACACCAGGTCAACGCCGACTGAGGCAGCACTGGTGTTGTTGGCCGTATGTCCTTGCGTTCCCTGCAGGAACGCCTTGACCACGGTCGTGCCAGTCAAGCTGTCTGCCTTGGTTTCCAGCGTCACCTTCTGGCACTCGTCAATCGGACGGGTCGGTGTGGCGGGCGCTGTCAGCCAGTCCACGCAGCCTTCGAAGGTGTTGGTCACGGCAGCCGGCGTTCCGGTTGCGGTGAATTCCACCGTTGCCGTGATGCCGGCGGCCTGCGCGCGAAGCTTATGTACTCCGCCGATCGCGCCGGCGACCCAAGAGCCGACCGTGGCAACGCCTGACGCATCCGTTGTTGCCGTTGCGCCGGTGATGCTGCCTGAGCCGCCAGTGACCGTGAAGGTCACGGCAACTCCGGGCATGCCGACGCCGACTTCATCGAGTACCTTGACGGATGGTCGCACCGCAAACGCGGTGTTGCCAGCTCCGGTTTGGTTGTCGCCCGCGTTCTTCTGGATAGCGGTGGCGACCGGTGCGGTTGCTGTCGCGGTAAAGGTTGCGCAAGTCGCAACGCCCGAAACACAGGCGCTGACCGTCTGGTTTCCCGGCGTGCTGCCGAGAGTCCAGTTGGTCTGCGCAGTGCCTGAGGCATTGCTGGTCACGTTTGCCGTGACCGTGCCGCCGCCGGTTGCGGTGAACGTCACCGCGGCTCCGGCAAAGACGGCGCCGTGCTGATCGAGAACCTTCACGACGATCGGGCTGGGCAGTACTGCGCTGATACGCGCGGTCTGGCCACTTCCCGAAGCTGCCGTGATGCTCGCTGCCTTCAAGGGCTCGACGGGAGAGTCCTTCTTGCAGCTTGCCTGCATGATGGCTGCGAGTGCAGCCGCGAGATACAACAATCGTGCGCGCATCTGCTTCTCCTGTGGTGCGGGTGGGCCTGCTAGATTTTCTTACTCTGCTTCCTCCATATATGCTGTCAGAGAGCTAATCAGCCACAATTGGGCGATTTAGCCTTCCTTGTTTCTGATATACCAGTTAACCAAAAAAAGCTCTCTGTGTCAATGCTAGCAAAGGGCTAATGAAGGAAAAATAAAAGAGCGGGAAGCCGCTCTTTTTGTTATCTATTTGCTCGTTTTCTTTCTAAGGCATTGAGGATTCTTTTTCTCAGCCTGATGCTCTTTGGAGTTACTTCAACGAGCTCGTCATTCCCTATGTACTCTAAAGCAAAATCAAGGGTGATTTCTCTTGGTGGAGTGAGGATTATTGCATCATCACTTCCTGAAGAGCGCATGTTTGTTAGTTTCTTGGTTTTGTTTACATTGATTTCCAAGTCTGTATCAAAATTGTTTTTGCCAACAATCATTCCTTCATAGACATCTACAGCAGGTCCAATAAAGAGGGTTCCGCGTTCCTGGGCATTGTTTAAACCATAGGCATTTGAAACCCCGGTTTCTGCAGCTATTAACGAGCCATGCGAATTAGTTGTTTCGCTGTTTATATTTGCCACAGCTTTGTATGAATCAAAAAGATTGTTTAGTATTGCAGTACCGCGGGTTTTTGTAAGCAGGGAGTTTTTAAGACCGATTAAACCACGCGTCGGGATTAAGTATTCTGCATGGATTTCATTGGATTGAGAAGTTTCCATGTGTCTTAATTCGCCGCCTCTTTTTCCTAATTCTTCAATGACTGGTCCTTGGTATTCGCTTGGTACATCAACTGTTAAGATTTCGTAGGGTTCTTCTTTAACACCATTTTCTTCTTTGTAGATGACTTCTGGTTGCGAAACTTGCAGTTCAAATCCTTCTCTGCGCATTGTTTCTATCAAAATACCTAAGTGTAATTCGCCGCGTCCGGAAACCAAGAAAGAATCTGTGCTGCCTGTTTCGTCGACTCTTAAAGCAACGTTTGTTTCTAACTCTTTCATTAAGCGTTCTCTTAAGTTTCTGGAAGTTACAAATTTCCCTTCTCTGCCTGCAAAAGGGGAGTTGTTAACAGAAAAAGTCATTCTTACAGTTGGTTCTTCAATGTGTACCGGGTTAATTTGTACAGGGTTTTGCGCATCTGCAATTGTTTCTCCGATTGAAATATCATCAAAACCGGAAATGGAAACAATGTCTCCGGCAACAGCTTCTTGTACTTCTACTTTGTTTAATCCTTCAAAACTCATAATGTTGCCGACTTTGCCAGTCACTTTTTCTCCATGCACTTTGATCTGAACAACATTTTGTCCTTTACTTACTTTTCCAGCTTGAATTTTTCCTGTACCCATTTTTCCTTTGTAGGAATCATAGGCAATGGCTAAAACAAGCATTGCAAAAGGATCGTCAATATTTACAGTTGGCGCTGGAATGTGTGTAAGGATGGTTTCAAAAAGGGGAGTAAGGTTGTCGCTTTGTAAGTCTTCTAAAGCTTTTGCTCCCGGATGATGTGGTTGATGCAAAGAAGCTACCCCGTTTATCCCTGAGGCATAGATTATTGGAAAATCAAGCTGGGTATCATTTGCTTTTAGATCAACAAAAAGATCAAACGTTTTGTTAACAACTTCTTCAGCCTGAGCATCTGGACGATCAACTTTGTTTATGACAACAATGGCTTTGTGTCCCAGTTCTAAAGCTTTTTTCAAAACGAATTTAGTTTGAGGCATTGGTCCTTCTTTAGCATCTACTAAGAGAATGACGCCGTCTGCCATTTTTAAGGTTCTTTCAACTTCTCCGCCAAAATCTGCGTGTCCTGGGGTGTCTATGATGTTTATCTTAACTCCATTGTAAAGAACACTGGCATTTTTCGCTTTTATGGTAATGCCGCGCTCTCTTTCTAGATCCATTGAATCCATGATTAAATTAGCGCTTTCCGGTCCTTCTTTTACCGTGTGCGTTTGCTTAAGCATGGCGTCAACTAATGTAGTTTTTCCATGGTCTACGTGTGCAATTATAGCGATATTCCTGATGTTTTCTCTCTGCATTGTTTCTTTCAAAATTAAAAGCGCACTCTTGCGCGCTTGTATTTTCGCATATTTTGGCTTAAAAGTCAAAGGATCAAAGAGATGGTATAATTAGAAGGAACATTAATATTTGAAAGCATGAAATATATTTGGTCTTGGTTTAAGGCAAATGTCTTGTATTTTGCCTGGGGAGCTTCTTTTGGAAGCCTTGTTGGAAGCATGTATTTTAGTGAGATTAAGCATTTTTTGCCTTGTACCCTGTGTTGGTATCAAAGGATTTTGATGTATCCTCTAGTTTTAATTCTTGCTGTCGCTATTGTTAAAAAGGACAAGAGTGTTGCAGATTATGTTTTACCACTGGCATCTTTAGGAGGTTTAGTTGCCCTGTATCAGTTTTTCTTAACCATGGGTTGGATTCCTGATACATTGGCTCGATGTTCTTTAAGCGGTATTTCTTGTACGACAAAGTATGTTGAATGGCTCGGGTTTATAAACATACCGTTTATGTCTTTTGCTGCTTTTGTTTTTGTTATCTTTTGCATGGTAATATATATTAAAGAAAATAAAGGGAGACAAGTATGAAAAAAGAAGTCAGTGTGCTTTTAGGTGTTGGATTATTAATCGTTGTTCTTGTGGGTCTGGGGATGTTTCTTTCAGGTTCTGAGGCTGATAAGACCACAGCAACTCAAACTGTTTTGTTAGATGGTGCTGTCTATCAAACCAACTACCAGGGTAAAGACAAGATTGCTAAGGTTAATGTTATTGAGTTTGGTGACTATCAGTGTCCAGCTTGTGCTGTTGCTGAGCCTAAGGTTGAAGAAATGCTTGCTAAGTACAAAGATAACAAAGAGTTTAATTTTGTCTTCAGAAGTTTTCCGCTGCCACAACATCAGAATGCCATGATTGCGTCAGAAGCAGTGTTGGCAGCAGGGGAGCAAGGTAAGTTTTGGGAAATGCATAACAAGCTCTATGCCAATCAATCAGAGTGGGAAAATAGCACAGCACCCCTTGATATATATGCGAAGTATGCTGCTGATTTAGGTTTGAACGTTGAAGTCTTTAAAGAAGCTGTAAGAACAGAGAAGTTTAAGGACCAGATTTTAAAAGACAAGAGTATTGCTGAATCCATTGGCATTAATGCAACCCCGACATTTTATGTAAATGACAAGCCATTTGTCGGTGTTCCTAAAGATGATATGTTTAAGGCTGTGGAAGAGGGACTAAAATAGCGTTGACTAAACATGAGTATTTAGGCTATACTACTTAACGTAAAACCCTAAATACTCATGTTGCCTGACACAGCAAGCAACACTCACTGCTCTTACAAATCTGTGTAAGGGTTTTTTAATATCATGGTGGGTGTAGCTTAATTGGTTAAAGCGTCCGCCTGTGGAGCGGAAGATCTGAGGGTTCAAGTCCCTTCACCCACCCCAGTTAGTGAGACCCAAGTGGGCTCTATAACTCCCATCAGAAGATCGCCGACAAAACGGCGATTTTTTGTTTGCCAGCAAAATTATTAGAATCGAATAGTGGTAGCATTTTTGTTATAATATTAAGACAATGCCAAATTATTACGAGACAAATACTGAAGAAATCATAACAACACTAAGAACCCATATAAATGGGCTAAGTTCCATTGAAGCTAAGAATAGATTGAAGAAATATGGCCAAAACAGACTTCCTGAGCAAAAGCAGAAGTCCTATCTTCATATCTTCCTTGATCAATTCAAAAGCCCGTTGATTTACATTCTTTTAACGGCCGCGATAATCGTATTTTTCCTGCAAGAAACAACTGATGCCATAATTATCTTTTTAGTCCTTTTGTTTAATGCAGTTGTTGGAACAATCCAGGAGGGCAAGGCTCAAAATACACTAAAAGCGCTAAAACAATTCGTCGAAACTAAAGCGATTGTGTTTCGCGATGAGAGCCAAATTGTTGTATCTGATACGGAAATTGTCCCAGGCGATATCGTAGTTCTGGAAGAAGGCGACAAGGTACCCGCTGATTTAAGAATTATTAAATCCAACAGTTTGCGAATCGATGAATCTGCTTTAACCGGAGAATCAGAGCCGGTTTATAAGATTAGCGAAACGATTGCCCATCCAAAGCTGGGAGTTGCTGATCAGAAAAATATGGCTTTTAAAGGCACTCATGTGGTTGCCGGGAATGGGCTAGGTGTGGTCGTAGCTACCGGAGTATCAACCGAAATTGGAAAAATCTCCAAAGGAATCATTTCTGTTGATGACAGCAGCCCTCTTAAAACAGATATAGCTTTTTTGTCCCGATTAATAATCTGGACTGTAATATTTATAAGCATTGTATTATTCATAGTCGGCACGCTACACAACAAACCGGTTAAGTAAATGTTCACTACAGTTGTAGCTTTAAGCGTTTCCATTATTCCTGAAGGACTGCCCATCGTAATGACCTTGGTTCTGGCGGCAGGAGTTTGGCGTATGACGAAAAAAAACGCCTTGGTAAAAAAATTACAAGCGGTGGAATCTTTGGGACAAGCCAAAGTTATTGCTGTTGATAAAACCGGAACAGTTACAAAGAACGAAATGATCGTGAAGAAAATATATACCTTAAATCATGAGTTTTTTGAAGTCTCTGGTGATGGATACAACCCCAAAGGCGATATCGTTTCCACAGGTAACCAGGCAGTTATTGAAGATGAGAACTTGCGCCTATTTTTTAAGCTCTGCGCTTTAAGCGCCAACGCCGGAGTTATTTATTCTAAGCAAGCAAAAAAATGGCTCGCTTCTGGCGATCCAACACAAGCGGCCATGGCATGCCTGGGACAAAAATTCGGGTTTAATAAAGAGGAGTTAAAAAAAATCAATCCTAGGATTCAAGAAATACCTTTTGATTACAAACTTAAATATCATATCGTTGTTAACCAAGTAAATAATAAGCACTTGGCAACAATAGTTGCCGCTCCTGAGGTATTATTGAAATTGTCTGATTTACCTCAAAACAAGAAAGATGAACTATACAATATTTATGAAAATTTTGCATCGGAAGGTTTGAGGGTATTAGCCGTTGGGTATAAACATATCAAGGGAGAACTAGAAAATTCAGATATAAAAAACTTTGTTTTTTTAGGTTTTGTTGGCATCCAAGATACTATCCGACCTGAAGCCAAAAAAGCGCTCAGAGTAGCGGAACAGGCCGGAATGAGGGTGGTGATGATTACAGGTGATAATAAAACAACAGCTTTGGCAATTGCTAAAGCTGTTGGCATCTATAAAAAAGGCGATGAAGTTTTGACAAATGTAGAAATTGAAAAATTAACGGAACAAGAATTAGCCGCCAAATTGGATAAAGTTTCCGTGTTTGCAAGAATTACACCAGAGCATAAACTCAAAATCATTAAAGCATACAGGCATAAGGGCGAGATTGTGGCAATGACCGGAGATGGAGTAAATGATGCACCTCCTTTGGTAGCAGCTGATTTGGGTGTAGCAATGGGTAAGATAGGAACCGAAGTAGCAAAAGAAGCATCAGATATAGTTTTGCTTGATGATAATTTCGGCACGATAGTTACTGCAATAGATGAAGGCAGAAATATCTATAAGACTATAAAAAAAGTTATTCTGTATCTTTTTTCCACGAGCTTCGGTGAAGTACTAACTATAGGCGGAGCATTGTTTATGGACTTGCCATTGCCGATTTTAGCTTCACAGATCATTTGGCTCAATTTTGTGACTGATGGATTCCTAGATGTATCACTGGCAATGGAGCCTAAAGAAGAGAGCTTGTTAAATGGGAAATTTTATAAACCCAAGAAATATTTATTGGATAGTCAGATGGTAGGCAGAATGTTTACGATGGCGGTCCCGATGATGATTGGTTCAATCGCCATCTTTAAAGCTTATTATCAAATTGATATGGTCAAGGCCTGGACAATGACTTTAACAGTTTTGGCTGTATTCCAATGGTTTAATGCCTGGAATTGCCGGCATGAATCAAAATCTATTTTTCAAATGAAGTTTTTTTCCAATAAACTATTGTTAGCTTCAACTATTGTCGTATTTTTATTACAGCTTCTTGCTATTTATTACCCTTTCATGCAAAAGTATTTGCATACTACAGGTTTGAGTTTATATGAATGGATTTTGATTATTTCAGTAGCAGGGTCAATAATAGTCTTTGAAGAAATTAGGAAACTAATAAGCAGATTAAATCAGAATATGCTATGGTAACTGTTTAATATAACTGTATTAATCTATTTTAATGATTAGTTTTTTAATTAGACCCCTTTTTTCTAGCACGCCACTTTCTTTAATAATGTGTTCCGCATAATTTTTCAGTGAGAATATAATGTCGTCTTTTAGGTATTTTTGTTATACTAGATATATATATATTAAACTCATACATATGAATAAAT
>JAKCAE010000021.1 GCA_021842385.1 bacterium | reverse complement strand
GACAGCACCAATCGTGTTGTTCTCAAGGTTTAAAGCAACACCTGAAATTCCCCCCTCAAATTCCAACATTTCAGAGGCGGCAACCTGAGAAAGACCTGAGATACGCGCAATACCGTCAGCAATTTCTAAAACAATGCCAACTTTTTCAACCTTGACCTCTGGGCCAAAGCTTGAAATTTTTTCTTTAAGTTGTTGTATTACTTTGTCATTCATATTGTTATTTGCTAATTGCCTTTCTCAATTGTTTTAAACTGTTCTTTATGGACCCGTCTATTAAAGTATCATCAACTCTTACTACCACTCCTCCGATTATATCCTCATCAATCTTTTCCTTTACCTCTACCTTGTCTCCTATAATCTTGTTTAGATGCTCAAGAATTTCTTTGGATTTTTGCGGCTGTGCTGTAATCACTTCCACCTGCTTAATTCCTTTGGCGTGTCCTTCTATTTCCCTGTATCTCTCTTCTATTAAGTCGTAAAGCTTTAAATCTCCGTTTTGGGAAAGCACCTTTACAAAGTTGTCCAATACCTTTTCATGATCTTGCGGATTGCTCTCTGCCAAAGCATCGAATAGTGCTTGAGCGTATTCTTCTGCTTTCATACTACTTAAGTCCTTTCAGACTCTCCTTTATTAATTCAGCGTCCTTTTTAGGATCAAGTTTTTCTCTTAGAATCTTTTCTGTTGCCAAAACAACCAAGCTCGCCGCTTCTTCTCTGACTTCAGTTAAAAGCTTAAGCTTTTCGCTCTGCATTTCTTTTTTAGATTGCTCTAAAACTTTTTCAGCACTTTTCTTTGCTTCTGAAATGATCTGCTCTTTGTTAGATTCTGCTGTTTTCTGTGCCTTGAGGATTATTTCATTTGCTTCGCCTCTGATTTTTTCAATTTCTGTTTTCTTGTACTGCTCAACTTCTTTCAGCTTTTCTTGAATTTCTTGTGCTTCCTTAATTGATTTTTCAATTTTTGCGCTTCTCTGTTCTAGTTTAGAAGTCAAAGGTTTAAAAACCCAGCGCCACAAAACAAACAAGACGATTACAAAGTTAAAAAGCTGAGCAATGAAAAGCTTCCAGTCAATACCAAGAAGGGCCGTAACACTGTCATTAGCAACATCTGCGGCGCCACTTTCTGCAGCGTGTGCTACAGGAATCAAAATTTGTAATATTTCGTGCATTCTTTTGTTATTAATGTATCCAAACCCCGGGCAACAAAGATGCGCCCAGAGTCTGCATGCATTACAAGATGAATGTAATGACCAAAGCGTAAATAGCGATAGCTTCAGCGAAAGCCATGCCCAGCAACATCGGAACAAACAAAGTGCTTGCTGATTCCGGATTGCGGCCAATGGATTCCATTGCGTTAGCACCAATCTTGCCAACTGCCAAAGCAGGACCAATACCACCAATTGCGATGGTAAAGCCTTTTGCTAATGTTTGCGCGACTTCTGGATCTAATGCCATGTAGTTTCCTTTCCCCTACGTCAACGTAATATTTGTTTTTAATCGTTGGTGGGTAGTTAGCTAACTAATTCATTTTCTCTTTGGACTAAAAAGAAAATGATCTAGGCAGCTAAGCCTAATGTGCTTCTTTTTTATGACCTCCATGTTCAGGTACGGGCATTGTTGCTACTGTAATATATGTTAACACTAAAAGCGAAAACACTGTTGCCTGAATCAAACCTACCAAAAGCTCTAAGGCTAAAAACGGCAAAGGCACAACATATGCAATGATTCCTGCCAAGACTGTTAAAAGAACCTCACCAGCAAAAATATTGCCGAATAATCGGAGGGAGAGAGAAAGCATTTTAGCAACTTCAGAGATTATTTCTAAGAAACCAACACCAACTTCCACAAAAGCCGTAAAAACAGTCATTACTTTCTTGCTTTTAAAAGCATGCCAAACATCAGCAAGCTTGATAAACTTGTTGAAATATTTAAAGAAACCAATTGTAAATATACCGATGATGTGGGAAAGAATAACCCCGGTGATAGCCATGGCTAGAGTTAAGTTTAAGTCTGTGTTTGCCGGACGGAATATTGGGATGAATTCGAGCTCGCCATGTATAACTTTATGAATACCAATTGAACCAACACCGGGCAATATGCCAAGCCAGTTAGAAACCAAAATGAACAGAAACAGCGAACCTATCAAAGGAAAGAATTTTAAAGATTTCTTCCTGTCTCCTGTAACCTGATCAAAATATCCGAGTAAAAGCTCAATAATGCTCTCAAAAAAGTTTTGGATTCCTTTTGGAACCTCTTTAATGCTTCGTTTAACAAAAAAACCAACAATCACAAACAAAACAACGGTCAAAGTTGAATTGATGTAAGTGTTAGTAACAGAAAAACTGCCGATATTAAATATTGGTTCTGCCGCAAGCGGCGGTAATGCTAACATTATTTCCCCTGTTCATCCTTTCCGGATATCTTAGCTGCTTCCTTGAGCTTTTGTATGAATGCTTTAAATCTGGAATACATCCAAGTACTGGTTAAAATGATTGCTAAAGCTATGCCAATATATATGAAATACCAGGTATGATACCTAGAATCTAACCATTTACCCGCTAAACCAAACAAAACTATGGGTAGAGCAATGATGAAACCAAGCTCAAAAGCAACACCCATAACCTGAGCGCTTTCATAACCATATTTAATCTTTGCTTTTTTGTCGGTTTCTGTCATATGTTCTAAAATTGACGAAAATAGTTTAACAGAAAACTGAGTATCTGGCAAGACTGCCAGTTTTAGAATTAAAGGAATCTCAAAAAACCTTAAGAAAGACAAAGGAGTCAGGTGGCTCTGACTCCTTTGGTGTAGCGGCGCTGTGTGGAATCCCTATGCCCAGAGGGTCGATTCCTCCGGTGCTTTAGCCGTTAAAGCTGGGTGTCTAATCCAACCAACGGGCCATCGGCCTTCGCCGAAGACAATGCGGGCAGGACCAAAAAACTACGAGCCCTGTTTTATTCCATACACAGCAGGCATAGGATAGGTTGGATTTCGGGGATCTAGACCCTACTGACCAAACTTCTCCCATCCATTTCCCCTCCTTTTTTCTCATAGAGACGAAAGGCCACAAGAAGGTTCACCCCTCCAGTAAAACAGACGAGTAATACAGCCGAAGCTGTATTCATCTACCGGTTCACGCAACTGCATCCGTTGAGGTGAATGGTCGTCCTCACTCCCTCGCTCGGTAGATCAACGTGCCAGAGGCTTTCCTAGCGACCGCCCGTCAGCGGTAAAAGCATGATAGCACAGTGATAAAAAAAGAAAAACCGCCTTTGCGGTCTATGTTAATGGAGCCGGCTGTCGGACTTGAACCGACCACCTGCGGTTTACGATACCGCTGCTCTACCAGATGAGCTAAGCCGGCTTGTGGTTGCGGGTCCGCGCTGCTTTAATAGCCAGCGCAGACCCTCGTTTGTTTACCAAAAACTGCCGAAAACCCGATGACGAGGAACAGTCTGTGAGCTTGGCGCGCTGCGCCGGAAGTGCTCCCGCTGGTGGCTGGGTTTCGGCTGTTCGATGGCGGCCAAACCCTTGGCCTCATGCCCAGGCTTGGGGATCTTGGGAACCCCCTTGACTGGCCAGAGACCAATCATGGCGTTGGTGAAGAACAGCACACCGCCGACCCAGGCAAAGGTGTCGCCCGGATGCCGGCGCTGAGCTGCCTTCAATGCCGCCTTACGCCGCGCGACATGCTTCTTGATGATTCGGTCTTTTCGGCTTCCGTACATCAATCCCCCTGCGTGGATGGTCAACCTGTGTTGCTGCGATTGATGAGGGTATGTTAATTGGAAAAACAAAGGAAGTCAATAAAACCACTAGCTAATTCTAATGGTTTACCATTCTTGATCAAAATCTACCTGATATTCCGGAATGCCAACGGAAATACCGTATTCTCGGGCATCTCTGTACAATACAGGGTTTGATAGATCAACTTTAAAAATTCTACCTCGATAAATTATATAGTGATACTCATCATTTTTGTAATCAGCATACCAACTATGCACTTTGTCTAAATCTTGACTAATCTTGTTAGCAACCTGATCTGCTTTTCCTTCAGGGATTTCCACTGTATGCAAAGTCCACTGCTTAACCCAAGGTGTTCTTTTCCTTTCTGTTACAGGTTCAACTTCTGTGCTTAAAATTGTCAGTTCTTTAAGTACATCTAAATTATCAAGACTTTCTTCTATTATTACTCCCGTGTAGTTCATAAACTAATGCTCAAGGATTGTTAGCTCTGCCTTTCCTTTACTAACATTCATAGAAACAGTGCCACCAATAGGGAAAGTAGTTATAGGGCTGGTGTGTCCGAAATCAACATTAGCGATTATCGGTATCTGCGCTAATTGCTTTTTTGATTTAACTATTTGCTTCAACAAATCAAAAGTCGTATTACTTTCTTTTTGAAATCTGCCTATAACTATTCCTTTAACACCGGAAAAACCAGGTTGATGAATTAAGGATTGCAAATTCCTGTCAAAATGATGAGATTGAGATTCATGATCATCCTCAAGGAATAATATAGAATCTTTCAAATCAGGCATGTATTCTGTTCCCTGCAACAGATTAAAAGTGCAAAGGTTGGCTCCAAGAACAGTTCCTTCAGCATTGCCTTCGTTTAATACCCAAAAGCCTTCATTCTCCAACAAATTCCTTTTATCCTGATCCTTGTACCATTCATCATCACTCCATTGATCACTTGGAGATACAACAAACTTCTCAGAACCCATTAAACATTTTTTAAAATACTCTAGTGTGTAATCAAAGAAAAGCTTTTGCCCAAAGGTTGAATAGTGCGGTCCAGAATATGTTACTAAACCTGTTTTGGTAAAAATCGCGTTATTTAAAGCTGTAATATCAGAATATCCACAGAAAACTTTGGGATTGTTTTTGATAATCTCCCAATCAATTGAATCTAATAGTTGATTGCTGTTAAAACCGCCAACCACAGATATGATAGCTTTAACGTCTTTGTCTAAGAATGCTTTGTGTAAATCAGAAACTCTGGATTCTACTGAGGAAGAATTGAAGTCATCTTTTTCTGCGACATGGTCTCCGAAAGTTAAAATAAGGTCCAATTCATCAAAATGGGACTTTGCGATATCTCTGACTTCAGAAGTAATAAGAGCCAGGGAACGAGCTGGCGCAATGATTCTGACAATGTCACCTTTTTGCAATTTTGGAGGGTATATCTTCTGCATCGTTTTATTCTTTGGAGCGGGTAACGGGAATCGAACCCGTATCTCAGCCTTGGGAAGGCCGCATTCTACCACTGAACCATACCCGCAATTTTCAAGGGTATTTTACCTTACAAGCCTTAATACTGTATAGCTTGGTTTTTGCGCCAATAGCCACTGATCAAAGTCCCCTGTTTTAATAAAGATCTGCTGAACCTTGTAGCGTTTACTATCTTTTGGTCCTTTCAAATCACTAGCAAGGACTTTGAATATGTGAATGCCATATCTTGAGTATGCTGTATGAACCTTGGTATCTTTAACAGCTTCAACCTCTTTAAAATATTCCGGAATTAAATCTTTGTAGCTTAAATACCCCAGATCTCCTCCAAGTTGAGCACTCAGCGCGTCCTCGCTATATGCACTCGCCAAGCTATCAAACTCAGTGCCTGAATTAACCTTTCCCATCACTAAATCATATTTAACATATGCTTCTTTGTTTAATTTCCTGTTTGAAGCAAGCCAGACTGCTAATTTAACTTTAACCAGATCAGGATAGACAAACCAATCTTTAAACTCCCCTTCACTCAAGTTATAGTCATGTGCTAGATTTGGCTTTTGCGTGGTTTCTTTAAGCAAAGAATATTCTGCATTAACCTCATCTTTTGCAACAGAAAATCCTTTTGCTGAAAGCAAATTTTCTGCAACCTTGTTTAAAACCATCTGATTTAAAAGCTGCTGTTTTTCATCAGTCTGTATGTTTATCTTCTTTAAAGCATCAGAAATTTCTAAGCGTGAAAAATATTCTCCCAAAGTAACAATGTTTGCATTAACAAATATTGCCGGAAGTGGCAGGTAGTTAAAAGCTTTTTTACCTAAAACAGAAGTAGCAGGCAGGAAATATGCCTGGAGTACGAAAAGTAAGAAGAAAATGACAACAAAAAAAAGAACTCTTTTTTTAATTTGTTTTTTTGTTTTTTTAGACATAACTATGGATTACCTCCCTTAAGAAAATATGCGACCCATTTTTCAAAGTTGGATTTCTTTGCTAATTCTTCTTTTGCTTTTTCTTCAGTTGTTACTACTTCTGTTTGCGGAGAAAGTGCAGAAAAAGAATAGACCACTTCCCCTTCTTTTTTTAAATTCAACTGCTGTCTGGCTGCTTGTTCTTTGTAGCTGTCTGTTTTTAAATACGCAATAAAGTTAGAAACCTCCTGATTATTCTTCTGAATCTGATCAGCCTGCTTAGTTAAGGAATCTATTTCTTTTTGGATGCTTCGTCTATTGCGAAATTGTCCAAAGCTTATAACCAGAAGAAAAACAAGGAAAATCGATCCAGCTACCACAAAAACTTTGCTTTGGACTATTTCTTTAAAACTAGACATAAATTTAAAGACTCTTTTTAGGCTTGATAAAAACCTTGGCAAACTCAGGCTGAGTGTAGGCTGTTTTCGTGCTGGAGTGAGCGCCATACTCTAAATGCACTTTCCAGATATAGTCTTTTACTTTAGAAGGAGCAGGAATGGCCTTTAAGATCAAGGAATGATCAAGTCCGACAACCTCAACTAAAACATC
>JAKCAE010000009.1 GCA_021842385.1 bacterium | reverse complement strand
CTTTTCTTCTTTCAAAGCTTGAGCAATTTCTTTGCTCTCATGCACCTGAAGATTTCTCTCTTTGGTTAATACCTCTCGAGGCTTGAAATCGGTTTCTAGAAACTCATAGAATTCCGGAAATAATTTTTGAGGAAAAAGATCTCTTAATTCTTTTTTCAATTTTCCAGAGAATGTTGCAAAATACTGCAGCAACCTTTCAATGACAACCAAAACTGCTTTAGCGTCTGCTAAAGCCCGGTGTGCATCTTTGTGAGCAACTTCTAAAAAATTCATCAAGGCTTCGAGGTTGTATGAAGAATTGTTTGGTAAAAGCATCTGTGCTAAATCCAGAGTATCAATTTGTTTTCCAAAAAACTTAATACCAAAACCTTCCAAGAATTTAGTATCAAAACTGATATTGTGTCCAACTATGACACAATCTTTAACAAGACTTTGTATCTCATCATATTTATCTTTAAAAGCCGGTGCTTCATCTAACTCATCTTGACTAATTCCGGTGAGCGCCAAAATTCTTGCAGGAACTTCTTTATTTGGTTTGAAAACCGACTGCCACTCTTTCAACACCTTTATTCTCTTTTCTTCCACCTCAAAGAAAACCATACCCAATTCTAAAACCTCGCTTTCAGAAGGATCAAATCCGGAAGTTTCAATATCTAAGCTGCAAAAGGTTACCGCTTTATTATTAGATTGTTTTGCTTGGTTCTTTGGCATAAATACAAAAAGGGCGATTGCCCTTGTTTGTATTATACCAAAATATTCAGTTTAAGGAAAAACTATTCCTCGTCTTCACTGACCGGCACTTCCCCTGCTTCAAACTTTTCTCTAACCACTTTATCAACGGCTGTCATAATCTCATCGTTGGCTTTCAGAAAGACCTTAGCATTTTCACGCCCCACGCCAAGTTTTGTATCTGCATAGGAATATGAATTGCCGCTTTTAGTTATAACGCCATAAGCAACACCAGTGTCTAAAAGATCTCCGGCTTTGGATATTCCTTCGTTGTACATAATATCGAATTCTGCTGTTTTAAAAGGCGCAGCAACCTTGTTTTTAACAACCTTAACCTTTACTCTGGAACCAATAATCTTTTCTCCTGACTTAATCTGGGCGGCTTTTCTAACTTCTAATCTTAAGGATGCATAAAACTTTAAGGCATTACCGCCTGTTGTTGTTTCAGGATTGCCAAACATAACACCAATCTTCATGCGGATCTGGTTTATGAAAATAACTGTGCTTTTAGATTTAGCAATTATTGCGGTAAGCTTGCGTAGTGCCTGCGACATTAATCTTGCTTGCAAACCCATGTGGCTGTCACCCATTTCTCCTTCAATTTCTGCTCTTGGAGTTAGAGCAGCAACCGAATCAACAACAATAACATCAACGGCATTGCTACGAACTAATGTTTCAACAATATCCAAAGCTTGTTCGCCTGTATCGGGTTGAGAAATAAGTAGTTCATCTAATTTAACTCCTATTTTAGAAGCATACTCTGGATCCATCGCATGTTCTGCGTCAACGAATGCCGCAACTCCGCCTTTTTTCTGAACCTCTGCAACAATATGTTGAGCAAGGGTTGTTTTTCCGGATGATTCAGGTCCGTATATTTCAATAATTCTTCCTTTAGGAACTCCACCTATTCCCAGTGCTAAATCAAGTGAAATTGATCCTGTGGGTATACTTTCGACTTCCATGGAATGATTTTCTGAGAGTGTCATGATAGAACCCTCGCCAAACTTATCTCTGATCTGAGAAAGTGCTGCTGCTACAGCTTTGTTTCGAGTTTCACTGCTTGTAGATTTTTTCTGTATTTTAGCCATACTTTTTTCTTTAATGATACATATATACTAGCACACTCATATTAAAAAATGATTAAGTGCTATTTCCCTTCTGCAGTAAAAGGAATATCTCTGACAACCTCGCCCTCTTTACCTACTTTGCCCAAGTTTTTGCCGTTCAGATTTACTGATGTACTGCCACCGTTTCCTGTGCTAAGAGTTATCTTATTTTTTGCAAAATATATCTTAGTTACCCCAGGACTTAAATTATCGTTCTGCACTGCTCCGTCATCTATCTGCACAGTGATCCAGGTTGGATTAGGACCACCACTTACTATCAAATTAACAGCGTTTATAGCTGGGGTGTCTTTACTACCAAAGTCCCCTATAACTACAAGTTGCTTTGTACTTTCTTTACCAAAATTATTTTTAGCAGAAAAAATTAAAACTTTTTCACCCGGAGAAATACTTATCGGCTGTTTAAAGTTCCCTTCTGAATCAACAAAGATTTGCTGATCATTCATGCTTAATGTTGCGCCAACATCTACATGCCCCTGCACTATTACTGAAGAACTGGTAATTCTTGCTCCATCCTGGGGTTGGGTGATGGTAATTCTTGGTGGCTGATTTAATGCATGAACTTGATAGAAGAGGTAACCAAAAATGAAGAGAACAAATAACCCAAGGCCCACAAAAGTTAAAGTTTTTGGAGTGATTTCAAATTTCGTATCAGTATAGCTTTTGTAAGCAACCTGAGCTTTCTTAGTGATCTGATCATGCACACCTCTTTCTTTTTTGTATTGTTCAATCAAAACATCAGCCTGGGTCCTGTAAAGCTCGGCAAGTTTTCTTAAGAAGCCGTGAACATAGACATCAGCAGGCAAACGATGATAATAGCCTTGTTCTAGATTTTCAATGAACTTCGGAGAAATATTTGTAATCTTAGCGACATGTTTTAAATCATATGAAAAACTCTCCCGAGCTGCTTTTAGATATTCGGGAAGAGTTTCCATGTGTATTTTCTTAGTTTCAAATATTTGAGTCATCGCCATACTCCTCATCAGCAACAGAGCCCATTTCGCTCGAAGCATAAACCTCTCGTGGTTTAGCTCCATCGCCCGGCCCTATTATTCCCCTATCTTCAAGAAGATCCAACAAACGAGCGGCGCGTGCATAACCAACTCTTAATCTGCGCTGCAACAGCGAAGCCGAAGCTTTTCCTGCTTGTCTGACAACCTCTTCAGCTTCAGCAAGCAATTCATCGCCGCCGTCATCGTTAGAAAGTCCTGGTATGGACATATTGTGTTTTGGTTTTTCTAAAATTTCTTCATTGTATATTACAGCACCAGTTTGTTTTTTAAAGAAATCGACAACTCGGTTAACTTCTTTTTCACCGATGAAGGCGCCCTGGATACGTCTTGGTTTTGTAACTTCTGCTGTTACGAACAGCATGTCTCCGTTACCAAGCAAGGATTCGGCTCCCATAGAGTCTATTATTGTTCTGCTATCAATCTGGGAAGCAACCGCAAAAGCCATTCTTGAGGTAATGTTTGCCTTAATTAAACCCGTAATGACTTCTACAGAAGGTCTCTGGGTTGCAAGCACTAAATGAATTCCGACTGCTCTTGCCATCTGGGAAAGACGGACAATGGCTGCTTCAACATCATTTTTTGCAACTGCCATTAAATCAGCAAGCTCATCCACAACAACAACCAAGTAGTTCATTTTTAAGGCTGCGTTGGCGTTGTATTCTGTTATATTCCTATTCCCTGCTTCTGACAAAACTTTGTATCTACGATCCATTTCAGCAACAGCCCATCTTAGCGCATTAATTGCTTTTTCATGATCTATGACAACTGGGGTCATTAAATGAGGGATACCATTATACAAGGCCATTTCCACTCGTTTTGGATCTATGATAATGAACTTAACGTCTTGCGGGGTATTTTTGTAAAGCAATGAAACTAAGAAAGAATTTAAAGCCACAGACTTCCCAGAACCAGTTGCACCAGCAATCATTAAATGCGGCATACGCGCAAGATCAGCAACCATTGGATGTCCTGAGACATCTCTTCCTAAAGCAAAAGCAAGGTTTGATGGATGTTTAACAAAGTTTTCTGTTTGCAAAACCTCTCTTAATCTGACTATGGCCTTAGAAACATTAGGTATTTCAATACCAACTAAAGCTTTTCCTGGTATTGGCAATTCCATTCTGATTGAGTGGGCAGAAAGAGCCAGGGCTAAGTCATTTTGTAAAGCAGCAATTTGAGAAAGTTTAACACCTGTTGCCGGTCTTAATGTGTATTGGGTAACAGTTGGTCCAACATTAACCTCCCCCATTTCTACTTCAATACCAAAATCAGCAAGGGTTTTCTGTATTATGGAAACATTAACTTCAATATTTCCGCTATCTACTGTATTTGTTGAATCTTCTAACAAATCAAAAGGCGGCAACTTCCAGTCTTTTCGATCATCCAAGACAATTGCGGGCATATCAATCTTTTTGTCAGAAGCAGGAGATGATATTACAGGTTCTGGTTTTGTTTTTAGTCTTGGCTTTTCTTCCTCTTCAGTCATCTTGTTCTTTGAAGAAACTTTTTCGGAAACAAAACCATTTTTCCCCATACTGTTTATCTTTATCGGTCCTACATCGTAATTTATCTTTCTCTGATCTTCCGAGTCTTCACTTCTTGAAGGAATTAATTTTGACAGAGAAACATCAAAAGTAATGAGCAAACCAGTAATCATTATGCCTATTAAAATGACTAATGAAGCCCAGAATCCTGTTAATGAAAAAAATGGATACCCAAAAAGCGCTCCAAGATATCCGCCTCCAGTCGTTTTAGAAACTAAATCTAAAGCAGCTTCACCTTCGCGCATGTAAAAAATATGGATCAGGCCAGCTAAAGATCCAGCTAGAATGAAAGCTCCTAAATATGTTCGGAAGTAAAAATGCTGACCATGCTCTTCGTCAACGTCTTGTTTGTACAAAGCAATGCCAACTAGTAAGAAAACTACTGGGATGAAGTATGCAATGTAACCAAAACCGAAAATGAAGCCCTTGGAAATGTATTCTCCAACTATCCCCGCTTTATCAAACAACGACAAAAGGGTGATGAGAAACAGAGCCACAAACAATACCACAGCTAACCCTTTTTTGGTCTCTGGGCTCAGGTTTAGGCTTGGTTTTGGAATCAAATGTTCTTTTTGTTTTCTCGGTCTTCCCATATCCAATATTTTAACATAAAAAATGCCTCTGGTTTAGCCCAGAGGCATTTAAAATAACTATTTAACCGTTTACCTTAATCTTCTTGGTTTTTGCCTTAGCAGCCTTAGGTAATATTACTGTTAAAATGCCGTCTTTTAAGTCTGCCTCAACGTGTTCGCTGTCAATATCAACTGGTAGTATGACGCTTCTGGAAAAACCGCCCCAGTAGCATTCTTGATAGAAATAATCTTCTGCTGGAATCTTTTCTTCTTTAACACGTTCACCTTTTATAGTGACCATATCGTTTGCAATGGTGATATCTAGATTCTCAGATTTAACTCCAGCAATTGTTGATTTAATAATGACATTGTCTCGGGTTTGATAGAGGTCAATGTTTAAAGTACCTTCATAATCTGACATCCACTCTTCTTCAGCGCTTGCTTGAGAAGGAGTTTCAACTTCTAGGTCTTCTCTGTCATCAGACTCTGCCAAAACCTGTTCTTCTTCAATCTCAGTAACAGTCTGCAAAGGCTGCACATACTGTTCTGTGCTGACGTTTACCTGTTGGGCTGGTTCATCCCCGCCCATTATTTTTCCGAAAAACGATCTTTTTTCTTTAGCCATATTTATTGTTTCACTCTGTTAAATTCGTAATTTTATACTACTAAAATTAAACATTCTGGTCAACACTTTTTAAAGCTTTGCGATTGCTTCACAAATACCCTCCCCATATCGCACAATCAGTTTCACATCAGGGTTCTCTTTTAACTTAGCAGCGAACGCACCAGTCACTAATTCGTGTTTAACAGCATTATAGTAATCTGTAGACAAAGGCATTATTAAACCATGCCTTTTTAGATACTCTATATTTAATCGTTCCTGACCCGGCAAAAAATGAGAAACTAAAATCGGAACACGCTGTTCTAAACATTCTGCAACTGTTAAACCCCCAGGTTTAGTAACAACTACGTTTGCGATTGCCGCGAGTTCCCTAGTGTTTACGTAACCTAAAACTTTTATATTAGAAAAATTTCTATATTTTTGAATTAAGTGCGTTCTTGTTTCTTCGTTTGTTCCACAGGCTACAAAAATCGACGCGTCTATTTTTGCGAGTTGATCGATAATCTCTGAGTTCATGCCAAAACCCCGACTACCTGCTAAAACAGCTATTACTTTGTCAGTTTCATGTAAATTAAATTTGTTTCTCACCTTTTGTTTATCAGCTACAGACTCTTCTTTTCGAAGCGTCATACCAGATACCACTATCTTTTTAGGAGCTATTCCACGAGAAACCATTTCTTGCTTTTGTTCGTCTATATTTGCAAGGTACAAATCCGCATTATCATGCAGCCAATATCTATGCAGATGATAATCAGAAAAAGCAATAACAAACTTCCCAGTATACATGCCTTGACTTTTGAGGTATGAAACTATTGCTGAAGAGTTTGCGTGAGTGGAAACGACTACATCATAATGTTTGTTTATTAAAACTCTGGCTAACTTTTTAGAATTAAAGCCCGCAACAAATGTTCTGAAAGGCAGGGTTAGCACAACAAAAATCTTGTTGATGTAAAAAAACTCCCAAATCCAAGGGGAATATTTCAAAAAGAAGTAATAGAGTTTTTCACCATATTTTTTTAAGCCTCCTGATTCTACATCATAAAGATCCAAAAGCTCGACTTTATTGTTTGAATCGCTCTGTAAAACAGCAGCAATATTTTCTGCTATCTTTTTATGACCTAAACCTATTGATGTATAGATTACTAAAATGTTCTTCATATTTTCTTCAAATACTTTATATCTTGCCCTTATTCATCAAAGAAACAATCCTAGGAATATCAGAAAACTTTAGAGCATATGCGGTTGCACCAACTAATTTGGTTTTTGGATAGAGAATAACTTTCATGTTTGCAGCTTTAGCGGCTGCTATGTCTGTATGAGTATCTCCGATGTACACAGTTTGCTCTGGTTTAATCTTTAGTCTTTTACATGCAAGCAAAAGTGGTTCTGGGTGTGGTTTAGGTTTTTTGTAATGTCCATAATGCACAATCACTTCAAAAAGTGTTTTGGTCTTGGTTACCTCTAAGTAATGCTCAACACCCGCTTCTATTCGAGAAGTTACTAAGGCTAGACGATAATCTTTGGATATCTTCTTTATAGTAGCAACAGAACCTGGAGTTACTTTGATTGAGCTAGAGGATCTTTTAAGACCATGCAACATTTGCATAAGTCTATTGATTTCTTTTTTCTTTGCACCAGTCAATTCCTTAAAAGTATCAAGAGCTGTTAAATGAAAAAGCTTTTTGTATTCACTAAATGTCGGTAGTTTTTTGTATCCCGCTTCTTTTAAGAGACCCCTAAAAAGTTTATGATTGGCTTTCACAGAATCAATTAAGACTCCATCTATGTCGAAGATAACTGCTTTTATCATGTGTTTAGCATAACAAAAAACCGCTCTTAGAGCGATTTATCTATAACAAACCATCTTTTATCAACCGCGGAATGAGGTGAATCTTAACCCCAGATTGTAAAGGTATTACTTCTTTTACGAAATCTTCTTTACTCAACCAAACTATCTTGTCTATTTCAGCTTGATGATTGATCAAGCCATCATAATTTATGATATAAGCATAAACTTTGCGAATAGTTCCGTCTTCTTCCTGGTCAGAAATATACGTAATGTATGGACGAAAAGATAACAATTCTATATCCAACTCTTCTTTTAACTCTCTCCTCAAGGCAGCTTCTGGTGTTTCTCCTTCTTCCAACTTTCCACCGGGCAACCAAAAAAAGTTATTATTACCACCACTAACTAAAAGTAGTTTACTGTCTTCTATGATTATACCCGCGCTTTTTTCTATCATATTATAATGTTTCGAAATTTAACATAAATTTAAACCATAAAAAGAAGGGGCACAGCAACAACCGCAAAAATTATTCCAATGATACCTATTGCATTTAATTTTTCACTTAATATTAAATCCATATAAAACTTTTTCTTAATTTACTTGGCGGAAGAGGTGGGATTCGAACCCACGATGAGCTTTTGACCCATACAGCTTTTCGAGAGCTGCGCCTTCAACCACTCGGCCACTCTTCCATAAATTAAATGATGTTTTTTAAAAAAGATTTTCTGTGAATATCTAAGACCCCATTCTTCTGAATTGCTTGGATATGTTCCCTAGTTCCATACCCCTTATGTTTTGCAAAACCATATTCCGGGAAAACCTCATCAACCTTCCTGAGCAACTCATCTCTATGGACTTTTGCAATTATAGAGGCGGCTGCGATTGATAGTATTTGAGAATCGCCTGAAATAACAGGCTCTTGCTCTAAACCTATTTCCTTTATCTTATACTTTCCGTCAACGAAAACAAAAACTTTGCTTTGATCTTGTATTTTAAGCTGTTCTAACACAGATGAAACTGCTCTTTGCATTGCAAGCAAACTCGCATTGTGAATATTCAAAGCATCGACTTCTTGAGAACTTACTTCTGCAACCGCAAAACATTTGCAATGTTCTTTTATACAAAGAGCTAATACTTCTCTTTCTTTTTCACTCACTGTTTTTGAATCACGAACTCTGTAATACCAACTGTTTTCTGTTCTGCGCTCCCCTATTGTTTCACTCTTTAATATACATGCTGCTGCAACAACAGGGCCTGCTAAAGGACCAGCCCCAACTTCGTCACAGCCAATTATATATTGAAATCCGTTTTGTATTTTTTCCTTTTCTTTTTTGTATGTTGGAAATTGCATCTTCTTGGTCGGGATGCCCGGACTTGAACCGGGAATCTCTCGCACCCGAAGCGAGCGCTCTAGCCAATTGAGCCACATCCCGAATTGTATTTTGGTGGACCCACGGAGAATCGAACTCCGACCTCATCCATGCCATGGACGCGTTCTACCACTGAACTATGGGCCCAATTTTATGGTGCCCTCGGTAGGAATCGAACCTACGGCCTTTTCCTTAGGACGGAACCGCTCTAATCCACTGAGCTACGAGGGCAAAAAGTAGTATTTACCTAGATATATTATCTGTATTTGGTTATTGCGTCTAGCTAACATATAATAATGAAAAGAACACAGATTTGAAAATAAATCAAATATTAAACCATAAATAGGCTAAATAATCAAGTTTTAGTTACACATGAAACCAATATTTGAAAAAATCTTTAAAACGTTAGTGTTTCTGCTTGTTTTTACTCTTGCCCTTCAAAAAAGGCATATTTTCTTTGATATTTCTACGAATTTGAATGGACAATTCTCTGAATATCTAGCTATTTCGGTTTTTCTCTCAGATATAGTACTCTCAACAACTATCGCTATTTGGCTATTCCTTAAAAATATATCCAAAAATAAGCATAAATACTGGATTTTTGCTCTTATTGCTCTAAATATCTTGATACCTCTTTTCTTTATTTCACCACGTGGTGAAAACAGCATATATTTTGCTATAAAATCAATGGAATGGCTTATATTAGCCATTTTTACGCTAAATGTATCACGTGAAGCAGGATATAAACGAATTTTAGCTATCTCTCTAGTTTTTTCAGGAGTTTTCCAAAGTTTAATAGCTTTTGGGCAGTTTCTCGTGCAACACTCGCTTGGTTTAAGAATTTTTGGGGAACAGGTGATAGGGAAGTACATTTCGGGAGTTGCAAAAATAGATATGGATGGAGAAAAATTCATCAGAGCATACGGCACCTTTGCACATCCAAACCAACTATCTGCTTTTCTGATTCTTGCATGTGCAACAGCAATATATTTATTTTTTCAAGAATCAAGAAACAAACAAAGGATCCTCTATGGAATTTCTTTAATAATAATGATTGTTGGAAACTATTTAACTTTCTCAAGATCCGGTCTTGTCGCTCTGTATATATGTTTTGCCCTCATATTTATACTGCTGATAAAAAAAGCTTTTGAATATAAAAAGCTTTTAGTCGCTGTTCTTGTTACGACAATTCTCGCTGTTGCAGTTCTTTTCCCATATCTAAACGCAAGAACAAATACAGCACCAACTAGCTACAACAGAACTCTGTATAACAAAGCGGGTTGGGAGATATTTAAACAACATCCTGTCTTTGGTGTGGGAATAGGGAACATGATACCTGAAATGTCTAAGAAACTGGATCTAAAAGAATCGTGGCAAATACAACCACCACATAATTTCTTCTTAGAGGTTGCATGTGAAACAGGAACAATTGGATTGGTTTTAATCTTGATTCTTTTTATACAAGTATTGAAAACAGGAATATCAAACATACGAACAAAAGAAGGGGAAAGTCTCATTTATGCGACCGTTCTAACATCAACATTTTGTGCGTTAATTTTCTTAATGTTTTTTGACCACTATTTCTATACCCTGCAACAAACCCAGTTGTTATTATGGCTGTTGATTGGTATGATTCTAGGACTAACAAAAGACTAGGGCCTATGGTTCAGTGGCAGAATAGGGCATTCGCATTGCTCAGACGGCGGTTCGATTCCGCCTAGGTCCACCAAACATATGAAAACGCTTTTAATTGACGCTGATGGCTTAGTTTTAACTAGGCCAAAACTATTTAGCGAAACATACTCCGAAGAATACGAGATCCCTTTAAAAATGATTGCGGAATTTTTTGAAAAAGATTTCAGAATTTGCCAAACAGGAAAAGCAGACTTAAAAGAACAATTAAAACCTTACCTGATTAAATGGAAATGGCAGGGAACAGTAGAAGATTTTCTAGACTATTGGTTCTCCTCAGATGTTATCCCAAACCAAAAAATCCTTGAAATCATTGATCTTTTGCGCAAAAAGGGTCATAAATGCTACCTTGTTGCAGATCAAGAAAAATACCGGGCTAGATATATAGAGAACATCTTAAAAAAACATTTTGACGGAATGTTTTTCTCCTGCGATTTAGGATACAAAAAATCAGAACAAGAATTCTTTGAAACAATCCTGGAAAAGATAAAAACAAAACCAGAAAATATTGAATTCTGGGATGATGAAATAGAAAACACCCAAGTTGCTGTAAACTTAGGCATTAAATCCAAACTATATATTGATTCCGAAACCTTTGAAAAAAGTTTCTCAGCTTAAAGCACAGGTTTAGTTTCCGGCCAAACCACATCCCACAGGGCAGAGGATGTATCAATTGCCTTACCACGAAGAGGGAAGTGGTGTAAATCTAAAAACGGCACGCTGTTACATTCAATCACTCCGCAAGGATACTGTTCCTTCCAGGACTTTGATATGTCTTCAATTATAAAATCAATACCAATAATGGAATCTCCGACAACAGTTGCAACTTTTTCAAACAAAATCTTGTTGTCAGGATGCACCAAATCTGTAACGTCAGAATTAGAACCACCAGAGCTTCTGCCAATATTATTTCTAACAATCACTGTTTGTCCAAGAGAGGGAATAAAATCATAAGACAAACCTAAACGAACAAGTTCTGCTTCAGTTTGTTCGTCAATTGGGATCTGATGAAAATACGGTCCTTGTCTTTTTGGATTTTCATTCTCTAAAACAATCAACTGCTTAACAGTAGAAACTCCATCACCAACAACATAGGGCGGTTCACGACGCAGCACAGCAACTAACTTTCCTCCTAAAACTGCTGCTCTATGTACCATACCAGCTAACTCCTGTTCAACAATCACAAAAGGAGAAAGTTTTTTCGCAATCTTAAAACCTCGCATTAAATCTTGTTCAGTTTCTAAATGAATATTTGTATGTCTGCTACGTGAACCAATATGTGGCTTAGTAATCACAAAACCGCTACCAATTGATTTTTCAGAAATAAGCGACTCTTGATGCAAAGCTTTAACCCTTTCTAAAACTTTTTTAGCAGCATTGAAAGTAAAAGCAACACCTCCAAAAGCAACCGGAATTCCTGCTTTAATAAACTCAGCCCTCATCTGCGCTTTGTTATCCATCCAATAATAGCCTTTAGAATGAGGGCCTTTTGGTCTTGGCAACCCTTCAAAAAGCAGCTTTTTCCCATTATATTCAGCCACAAAAAGCTCTAAGGTCCTGCCAAAAGCCCGTATTTCTTTAACCTTAATACCCCGAGCATTTGCAGCCTCCCAAATACACTTTGCTCTGTCTGAATTTAAATCATCGGGGACATAATTAACCTTTGCTAAACCTACTTTACTTAACAACCAAAAAATATAGCCAATATCATCAATGCCAAAACCATTAAAAATCTTAGAAACTAAACGAGTCAAGGCAATTGAAACTTTGTTTAACGGAGTTGAAAGCCAATCAATAATCAAAATGGCCTTTGAAAGACCATGATGAATTGGCACTGGTCCGCAATCAGGACACTTAATTTCTAAAACTTTCCCCATAGAATTTTAGAAATGTAGAATTTTAGCAAACCAATTTTGAAGATAATGACTTTTCTGATCTGTAAAATACAGGACCAAAATTGCGATTAAATACAAAGCATTCAAAGTGAGCACCTTGTACAAATCTTTTTTAATTAATTCATACTCTTGTTCTTGCATATACATAGAGTATACCATGGGCAAAGGGGTTTGCGGCAAGTGCGTATTCATTGTATTATGACTCTGCCTATGAACACTTTGGAGCTTGCAACCGTTATTATTGCTGGAGGAAGCTTAACTGCGGCAATCTTTGCAATTGTTATGCTTTTGCGTTTTAGAAAAACCGCAAAGGCTTTTTTTACAGGAAACGAAGCTGCTAATCTCGAGCAGTTCATAATAGCTCAAAGCAAAAAACTAAATGAGCTAAACAAGCAAAACGATATTCTGGAAGAAGCAGTTGCTGATTTACGCAAACAACAAAAGTATTCCATCCAAAAAATAGGGTTAGTTCGATACAACCCTTTTGCAGATGATGGCGGGAACTTAAGTTTTTCAATGGCACTGTTAGATGATCACAACAATGGCGTTGTCATCACTTCAATGCACGGCAGAGATGCAAACAGGATTTATGCTAAACCAATAATAAAGAGTAAGAGCGAATTTACCTTAACTAAAGAAGAAGAATTAGCAATTAAAGAATCAAAAATAATTAACTAAAAACATATGGAGAAAAAAGAAGGAATGCAAAACGGAGAGAGCATAGTCGGACCATCGGTGAAAATTGATGGGGACTTAAAAAGCCAGGGCAACCTAAGAATCGACGGAACTGTGACTGGAAAGGTAAAAACTTCCCAAAACTTGTTTGTCGGAGAAAGTGCTAAAATATCTGCTGACGTAGAAGCAGAAAACGCCATAATTTCAGGGATTGTCCAAGGAAATGTTAAGGTTTCCGGGGCTTTGGTATTGGGTAAAACAGGGCGTTTAGTGGGGGATATGTCCTGCGGAACACTCCAAGTAGAGGAAGGGGCCTACTTTGCGGGTAAATGCACAATGAAAGATGTAAACGGTGGAGTTATCGAACCAATAGAGGAGAATGCGACAAAGAAAAAATAAACGGAGTGTTAACTAGATGTATTATTACATTCTTGATCCTCATAACATTCCGCAAAAAAACTTTGAGCGCCAGCAAGCAGAACTTCAAAGCTTGCTTACAGAATTCAATGTCAGTGGCGAAATGGCTCGCATTACACCATTAAGGTTAATGCAAGACTTGGTTGATACTGCAGCAAGTCGGGGAGTTAAAACTCTTGTTGCTTGCGGAACAGACGAAACATTTAGTCAGATGCTTGTTGCAACCAAGGATCGAGATTTTACTTTGGGTTTTATCCCTTTTTCCAAAGACACGCAATTGGGAAGAATATTAGGTATGACTGATCTCCACACTTGCGTTAAAACAATCGCCAGCAGACGTATAGAAAAACTGGATTTAGCAAAAATAAACGAAAGTTACTTTTTAAGCTACTTAGAACTTGGAGTTGGTGAACAAACTAACAAACCAATGGGACTAATGGCTTCCATGAAGCTTTTTGCCGGAAGCACTATTGATTTAAGAATGCGCATTGATGACTCGTATACTATAGCTTCAAAAACAATGGGGGCATTAATCATAAACACCAGAGGGACTGCAATGTGCGCGGGTGGCCCAATCGGCAACCCCCAAGATGGACATTTAGATATAATCATGATTGAAAAACTTTCGCGCTTTACAGCAGCGAGATACAAAAAAGAAATAGAAAGCGGTTGCTACGAAAGAATACCAGGAGCAACAGCAATACGTTGCCAACAAATAGAGTTTCTGGAACCAAGGGGCTACAAAATAACAGTTGATGGAAATGAGGTCTCAAGAATCCCATCACTGGTCACAATAAGTCCACAAAAATTGAGAATGATTGTTGGTAAAAACAGGACTTTTTAAATACAAAAAAGCAAGAGGCGCAAACCCGGGAAAGGGCGCGCCTCTTTGCGTTAAAGAAACCTTCAGAGGTTGTAGTCATATGATTGAACAACGAGTATCTCATCGCCAGTCTTGGCCATCAGCCTATACCCAGGCGAGTCTGGGGAGTAGAAGACATGGGTTTCAGGGGTCGTGTGATGCTCGTGCAGCCAGTCACCCACGACTTCTTCAGAGATCCTGAGTCTACGAACCCCCACTTCCCTGACCATGAAGTCCGGAACCTCTTGGGCGTGCGCAAGGCTAATGCTAAAAACACCGCTCTGCGCATCCCAGGAAATGGAAACCACTTCACCGACATAGCGCTTCCCTAAAATCTGGACAGCACACAACTTGTGTTTCAGATCGGGAAAGCTGGTCGGCAGCTTCTCCAAGGTTCCTACAATTTTCTCTAGTTCCAAAGTTCCTCCTTAACCGTTTGTGTTGTAGGACATACAAAGATATCAAGATTTAGAGATTCTTTCAAGACTAAATGAAAATATCAAAAACTTGATTTTTCCCCATAAAATCCGTATACTATACAAGTTATGGATCTAAGTTCAATCTCACAACAACTAAATTTAAAAGAAAAAGAGCTTCGCCAAAAAGTGGCTGAAGCTGGTATTAGATTGTCCCCTCGTGCAAGAAAAATCGACAACTACCTGGCAAGACAAATCTTAGACGCCTTACTTCCGAAACAAAAAATAGTTCCAACAACCCCAAGAGTTCCAAAAAATATTAAACTCCCAGCATTCATTAAAGTGAAAGACTACGTTGACCTTTTAGGTTTGTCAGTGCAAGAAGTCATAAAAGCTTTGTTAAAAAACGGGGTCATGGCAAACATTAATGAAGAAATAGATTTTGATACAGCAGCAATTGTTGCCGAAGAGCTTGGTTTTAACGCAGAAGAAGAAAAAACCCAAACTGACGCAGAAATGGGAGCAAGCTCTCTTGCAGAAATGCTCAAAAAGGAAGAAGAATCAACATTAAAAGCAAGGCCACCGATTGTTGCGATCATGGGGCACGTAGATCATGGAAAAACTTCTTTAATTGATTACATCAGAAAAACAAATGTTGTTGCAGGAGAAGCAGGAGCAATAACCCAACACATTGGAGCCTATCAAGTCAAAAAAAACAACAAACAAATAACCATACTAGATACACCAGGGCATGAGGCTTTTTCAGAAATGCGCGCCAGAGGAGCCAATGTTACGGATATAATCATCTTGGTAGTTGCTGCAGATGATGGAGTCAAACCTCAAACAATTGAGGTTATCAACAGAGCAAAGTTTACAAACACCCCTTTAATTGTTGCGGTAAACAAGATAGACAAAGAGGGTGCAAACATCATGAGAGTTAAACAAGAACTTGCTGAACATGGTGTCTTAACAGAAGATTGGGGCGGTAAGACAATTGCTGTACCAATCTCTGCGAAAACAGGACAGGGAATTGATGATCTCTTAGAAATGGTGCTGCTGACAGCCGAGGTAGAAAACTTTAGGGCCAATCCGAACGGCAAAACCCTTGGCACGGTTATTGAATCACATCTTTCACAAGGCAAAGGTCCTGTTGCCACAGTTATCATTCAAAACGGTCAATTAAAAATCGGTGATATTGTTACAATCGGTGGTGCTTTTGGCAGAGTCAGAGCATTAGAGGATGAGTATGGCAAAAAAGTTAAAGAAGCTCTACCTTCAACACCAGTGCAGATTTCCGGTCTTTCTGATGTTCCCCAAACAGGCGATATTCTAACAACCAGAGAAACATTAGAAGAGGCTAAACAAATTGCTTTTCAAATCCAAAGAAAAGAAAGAGTCAGGAGAATAACTCAAAGTCAAAGAATAAAAGTGGAAGCAGGCAGCAAAACTCTAAACCTGATCATAAAAACAGATGTTTTGGGTTCTTTAGAAGCAATTAAACAATCATTAGATAAATTAAAGAACGATGAAGTTACCATAAACGTCATCTCAGAAGGAGCAGGAGAAATTAATGAAAATGATGTTACCTTAGCAGCCACATCAAAAGCAACGATCATTGGTTTCAACACTAAAGCAAACAGTAAAGCTCTGGCTTTAGCAAAACAACAAAAAGTAACAATCGATCTCTATGACATCATCTATGAACTCATAGAAAACGTTACAACTGCGGTTGTCAAAATGCTTTCCCCTGAATTGATTAAAACGACCTTTGGCAAAGCAAAGATTCTCAAAGTCTTCATGACAGAAAAAAACACCATGATTGTGGGAGGCAGGGTAGAGCAAGGAATGCTTAAAAAATCAGGAGAAATTGCCGTCATAAGAAACGGGGAAGAAGCAGGCAGGGGAGAAATATTAGAACTTCAACAAAGCAAAACAGCCGCTAAAGAAATAACCAGCGGCAATGAATTCGGCATGAAAGTAAAACTTTCAGGAACAAAAATCGTTGAGGGTGACATCATAGAATCATTTGAAGAAAAGCTAAAAGCCAAAGAACTCATTTCTAACAAATAAGTCCTGCTTGCAGGGCCTTTAAAGACATGCAGAAGTCTCCTCAAAAAAGAACTAACCGCATAGAAAAAATAAACTCCCTAATCCAGCGGCTTTTGGGAGAAATTCTTTTACCATACTTTCAAAACAGCAAAAGCATTGTCACCGTATCTAAGGTAGAAACCTCCCGAGATTTACGCTGGGCAAAAATATGGATAACAATAGTAAACGGAAATGATGAACATATTTTAGACCTTCTAAAAAAGAACCTTTATGATATCCAAGGAGAATTAAACAGACATATAGAGGTTAAGATCGTTCCAAGAATATCTTTCCATCTAGACACCAGTGCAAGATACGCAGAACATATCAGCAATATTTTCCAGAAAATAGAAAAAGAAAGAGAAAACAATGAATAACTTTGAAGAAGCAAAACAGTTCCTAGAACATAAAAATCACTTTCTCATGGCTTCACATTCTAGAACAGACGGTGATGACGGCGGTTCAATGCTTGCCGTGGCAATGGTTTTAGAAACAATGGGCAAAAAAACGACCTTAGTTGCTGACGGCGGAGTTCCTTCGGGCTTGCAATTCTTGCCAAAACAAAACTTGATCCTGTCAGAATTACCCAATCCAGTAACAAAAGAATTCTATGACGGAATAATTCTTTTTGGATGCGGCAAAAAAGCTAGAACCGGATTAGAAGGAATAATCGACTCTGGTCTCCCAATACTAAACATAGACCACCATCCCGACAATCAAATGTATGGAACTGTAAACTTAGTTGATCCACAAAAATCATCAGTCGCCGAATTAGTTTACGATTTCTTTAAGTACCTTAAAATACAATTTAATAGCGATATTGCAAAATGCTTATTAACAGGCATGTTTACAGACACAGGTTCTTTCATGCATTCAAACACCCAACCTTCAACCCTAATTGCAGCGGGAGAGTTAATGAAATATGGAGCAAGGATAGACAAGATTTATGAATCAACATATCAGAATAAAGACTTAACAGCATTAAAAGCTTGGGCTAAAGCAATTGAAAACACTAAACTCTTAAACGACGACAAGGTCGCTATAAGCGTAATTACCCAAGAAGATCTTGATAATCTCGGAGAAGTATCAAGTAGTACTTTTGAAGGTTTTGTTGAAACATTAAACAAAATCCCTGGTATTAAATTCGCACTCTTCCTAAGGCAAGACGGTAATCAAGTAAAAGGGAGCTTAAGAAGTGAAGAAAATAAGAATATGGATGTTTCTTTCCTAGCACACCTCTTTGGCGGTGGCGGACACAAACTCGCTTCTGGTTTTGAAATACCGGGACAAATAATAAAGCAAGAAGACGGTAGCTGGAAAATAGAAGAGGAATAAAAAAGAACTCCACTAAAATAGTGAAGTTCTTTTTTCTTTGGAGCGGCTAACGGGAATCGAACCCGTGTCACTTCCTTGGCAAGGAAGAGTTCTACCATTGAACCATAGCCGCTTGAATTTTAATGGTGCCTCGGGTCAGAATCGAACTGACGACGCCAGCCTCTTCAGGGCTGCGCTCTACCACTGAGCTACCGAGGCATACATGGTGGGCGATAAAGGATTCGAACCTTTGACCTCTTCGGTGTAAACGAAGCGCTCTAACCAACTGAGCTAATCGCCCTCGTGCAAAAAAACTTTTTGGTGCCCGAGGGGAGATTCGAACTCCCATGGGATTGCTCCCGCTACCACCTCAAGGTAGTGCGTCTGCCAGTTTCGCCACCCGGGCGCGGGTAATTAAAAAGAAAAGATTTGAATCATCAAATCTCGCTAATTATATTACATCTACAAAAAAATTTCCAGTGACACCAAGGCGCGCATCAAGCGCACAAGAGCGGGTCGGACCACAAGTTCGGCCCGCTTTGCCTTTGACAAATACAACATATTCTGGTAGTCTACGATGTAAACCTTTTTAAATAACGACTATGGAATTTACTCCTCCATTTCCACCACACTTAGACCCAAATTACAACGGAAACAATACCGGAACAGAAGCATACAGCAAAGAAATACTAAACCAGATGACCACATCTGAGCGAACCCGCTTGGCTGTTAAACTTTACAAAAAAAGAGAAATTGAAATACATGATGCCATAAAAATCTCAGGACTTTCTGCTGAGATTTTTGCATCTGTTCTCAAAGGCATGAATATAGAAGTAAGGCAGATGAATGTTTTGGTATGCGGCGGAGCTGGTTTCATTGGTAGCAACTTTGTCAGACACATGGTTACAAAATATCCGCATTACAAAATTGTAAACGTAGACAAACTTACATACGCAGGAAACATTGATAATTTAATTGATATTGAAAACCGTTCAAACTATATTTTCTACCAAGGTGATATTGTTGATCAGAAATTCATCGATGAAATAATAGTTAAAGAAAAGATTGATTCCATAGTTAACTTCGCAGCGGAAACACACGTTGATAGAAGCATCCACATTGGTTCCAGAGAGTTTGTTATGACTAACACTGTTGGTGTACAAACACTGCTTGATGCAACCAGAAGACACAATCTTTTCAAATTCGTTAATATTTCAACAGATGAGGTATACGGATCCTTAGAACTTGGTGAACAAAGAATGTTTACCGAAGAAACAGCATTTGAACCAAACGTTCCTTATGCTGCTGCAAAAGCCGGTGGAGACCTACTTTGCAGAGCTTACTACAACACCTTTGGAGTCCCTGTGATTGTCAGCCACTGCTCAAACAATTACGGCCCTTACCAGTTCCCGGAAAAATTAATCCCATATTTAATAACCAAAGCATTAAACAGGGAACAATTCCCAATCTACGGAGACGGTAGAAATATTCGCGATTGGCTCTTTGTTCTTGATCATGTTAAAGCAATAGATTTGATGCTACATAAAGGAATCCCTGGCGAAGTTTACAATATTGGTGGTAACAATGAAAAGAGTAATCTGGAGATTGCAAAATTAATTCTGCAATACTTTGGTTTACCTGAATCCATGATCAAATTTGTTCCAGACAGACCGGGTCATGACAGAAGATACGCCATTGATGCAGCAAAAATTATGAACGAACTTGGTTGGTACCCAGAACACAGATTTGAAGAAGCAATTCCTAAAACAATAGAATGGTATTTGCACAATCAAGAATGGATCGCTAAGATTAAACAAAGAAACGCTGATATAAACGAACACATTAAGTAAAATAAAATGCAATTACAATTTAAACAGTTTGAAGTCAAACAAATACAAGCTTCAAACTTTGCACTCAGCCCGCTGGAACTCAAAGAATACATTGACTTTGAAGTTAAGCGGGTATATTTCATAACCAACCCAACAGGCAACACAGGGCAACACTGCCATCTAAAAGAAGAAGAGCTTTTTGTTATGGTTTCAGGATCCTGCACCGCAGTTATAGATCAAGGAAATGGATTAGAAGAAATCCAAATGAAAGCCCCACATAGCGCTTTGTATATCGGAAACTACGTTTGGCATGGTTTCAAAGACTTTAGCAAGGATGCGGTTCTTTTGGCTATAAGCTCAACAAATTACAACCCTAATAGGGAAGACTATATTGAAGACTACGAGAAATACAAACAAAAGCTCAAAGAGCTAAAAATATAGCTGGTGTCATCGAAAAGCCCAATAAAATGGGCTTTTTTAGACCATTTTTAATACCAAAAGTCACCTTGACATATCCCTTGACAGATGGGCTAATGTATGATACAATGCTTTCTTGTACGGTGAAAACCGTCCAAGTAAAGGTCCGCAAAGCCTAAAAAGGCTTCAGAACTTTGAAATCTAAATATTTAAGGGAAGAAAGGAATTGATCATATAAAATGAACGCTTCTTTGAAGGCCCTTCAGTCTGCTAAGAACAAGTTCGCCGTTTTAATAGCTCTTGTTTCCTTGGTAACTGGGATTCATCCCGGCTCCTTGGTGGCTCACGCCCAGACTGTTGGTTCAGACAAAAGCATCGTTTTTGAAATCAAAACTCAAAACCCTGGTTCATTAATTACAATGGACCATGCGAAATATGCTAAGATCGACAAGAAAGTAACCCTGGTCAGACAATATTTGGAAAGTAAAGACGCACCTTTAGCGGATTACACCGAAATATTACTGGCTCAAGATGATTGGAAAACAATCATCGCTATCTCAAACGCAGAAAGCTCTCTCGGTAAACGTTGTTACTATAATAACTGTAGCGGCATTTACGGAGAATTTGGAAAAGGTTATGCCGGTCTTAAAAGATATGACTCTACAGCTGACTGGATCATTGACTTACAGAAGTTAATTGACAGGAGATACAAAGGCTGGACTTTAAAACAGATGAACGGAATATACGTTTATCCAAGAAGTTCCAACTGGTATGCAGCAACTACACAAGTCTACAACGACTTGGTTGAAATAGAACAACAGGTAGAAACAGAGTCAGCTTAAAAATGAAAGCGAAATAGAATCCCGCCTTAACCGGCGGGGTTTTATTTATCTCAAAACCGTTTGAAAAATATCTTCTAATGCGCTAAACTTATATAGATTTTCAAAAGACAAAACAAAACTGGCCACGTAGCCAAGTGGTAAGGCGGAGATCTGCAAAATCTTTATGCACCGGTTCGATTCCGGTCGTGGCCTCCATAGCAGGTATAACTTAATATATTAAACGAGCCGATGTGGTGGAACTGGTATACACGAGAGACTTAAAATCTCTTGCTCGTAAGGGCTTGTGGGTTCGAGTCCCACCATCGGCACCAGAATAAAATGAGCAAACATTTTTCAAGAAAAATCGAAGATTTTGTTTGCAAACATTGTGGCCAAAAAAACAAAGGCAATGGTTACACTAACCATTGCTTTAACTGTCTCTACAGTAAACATGTGGATAGAAATCCGGGAGATAGGGAAGCCTCCTGCCAAGGTTTAATGCGACCAATTGCTGTGCATTTAAAAAATGGGGAATATATCATCACTCATCGTTGCGAAAAATGCGGCCTTGAAAAAGATAACAAAACAACACCTCAAGACAATTTTGATGCACTACTAAAAATTATTAGTGGAAAATAAAAAACACCGGATTCTACCGGTGTTTTTTTACCACAATACTAAGCAGTTGGCTCTTCTGCTTTTTCTTCTTTCTTCTCTTCTGGTTTTTCAGTCAACGCTTTAATTGATAAACCAAGGCGATGCTCTTGAGGTTCAATTGAAATAATTTTAAACTCTTTCTCATCTCCAACCTTTAAAACATCTTCAGCACTCTTAACTTCTTCGTGTGACAATTCCATTAAGTGCGCAAGGCCTTGAATCTGGTCATCAAGTTCGACGAATACACCAAAAGGCATAATCTTGGAAACTTTTCCTTTGACGACTTGACCAATCTGGTATTTCTTAACACTGTCCTGCCACGGATCTTTTTCTAACTGCTTCATAGACAAAGAAATTCTACCTTTGTCCAAACCAATGACAACAGCTTTAACTTCTTGTCCAACCTTAACAATATCTTTTGGATGCTCGATGCGTTGCCAAGCTAACTCAGAAATATGCACCAAGCCTTCTAAATCTCCGAATTTAACAAAGACCCCGAAATCAACAATTCCAGAAACTGTTCCTGTGACAACATCACCAATCTTTAACTTGCTGATTCTATCTTGCAATTCTTTTTCATAAACTGCTTTTTCTGATACAATCAATTTCTCTTCATTCTGATCTGCTGTAATAATCTGAACATCAAACATCTGACCAACAAACTGATTTAAGACAGACAAAATCTTGTTCTTGTCACCGTCTTCAACTCTTGGATAGTGTTCGGTTGATAACTGAGAAACCGGCAAAAATCCCATAACATTGTTAATTTCAACCATCAAGCCACCTTTGTTTGCCTCTAAAATTTTAGTACGGACTATTTCTTTAGTCTGCATCTTTTCTTGCAAAGTAGACCAGACCCTTTCCTGACCTGCTTGGCGGAACGAAAGCTCAATGTTGCCGTCTTTGTTTTCAATATCAACCACAGAAGCAAAAACTTCATCTCCTGGTTTTAAAGAAGAGAGAGTTGCTTCGTCATCATAAAGCTCACGACCACGAACTACGCCTAAACCATAACCTTCAATATCTACATAAACTTCATTTTTCCCTACAGACAAAATCTTTCCCGCAACAACTTCCCCTGGCTTCAAAACCTTAATTTCAAGGCCTGACTGCAAGAGATCGTTCATTGTTTGAGCATTTGTTGTAGCTGTTTTTTCTGACATGAAATAAAAAATCCCAAGAACTAACTTGAGAATTGATGCGGTAAATCCGCAAATCTATTCTGTTAGTTAATTCTTAACCGCACGTTCCTTGCAAAGGCCTAATGACTTTTTAATATTTAATAAACGTGCGAGTTCATTAAGCTTCCAAAGTATACTAAAAAACCATATATATTGCAAGGATCAAGAAACTTAGTGTAATATTGCAACATACGGGGGCAAAAATCAGCGGAGGAGCCATGAGTGAATGGGAAGAAGACAGCTCCTTCGAGCTGCCAGATGACGAATCCTGGCGGGGAGATCAACACGCCCCCACAGATGCTTTCGGAATGGCAATAGAGACATGGGCGCCTGGTATGACCCATGATCAAGCAGACGACCTCCTTGATGATGAGGATGTAGACTACCTTGATTCAGAGGATGCCACGGGAGAGGAAGTTAAAGAGGCCTGCACTCCTCTTGCTCAAGAACTGAGCGATGAGATGTTCCTAGTTGCGTACCTGCTCTATGCAGAGCAAGACAGCATCGGGGAGATTGCAGAAGCGCTAAACGTGTCTGCGGGAAAAGCTAGAGCTCTGCGGGAAAATCTCATCGAAAGAATCTGCATTGCTTTTGAGAGAGTTTGCCCGAGCAAAACCGTTGATATGGAAGAAGCACTGTCCGAAATCTACTCTCGAGGCATGGGAATCCCCTGCAAGCAATGCGGTGATATTCAGCCGCGCTATGCCAAGCACTGCACAAACTGCGGCAAACGCAGACAGCAATTCCTGGCAGAGCTGTTCAACAGAATTTGGGGTCACACTATCGAAGTTGAAGCCAAAGAGGGTTGCCCTAAAACCCATGCCGAAGCAGAAGCAAACCCGAATACTGACGGGTATTGTCTAGTATGCGGCGCGCGCTTCCCACCAAAACCAGAGCCCTGACTAACCCTCAGGGCTCGGTGTTTTTAAGACTCATTTTAGGCTTCCAAAATTGCTCTTTTTTTGGTAAAATATACACATGCAAATCTCATATTTTGGACTAAGTTCGTTTAAGATAACAGGGAAAGAATCCACATCAATAATTGATCCTTTTGGCAAGGACTCTGGACTAACTCCACCTCGCGGAGCAGCTGATTTAGTCATCCTTTCTGAGAAAGGTAATGAGCTGTATTCCTGGACCTCAGGTTTTTCAGGAGAGCCTTTCATTGTTAACGGACCCGGGGAATATGATGTTAAAGAACACACAATAACAGGTATTCCTGTTAAAGATAAGAATGGTAGGGTAATAACCATTTATTTAATTGAAGTCGAGGGTATAAAAATCTTACACATGGCACACATTGAAAAACTATCCTTAAGTGAAGATGAGCTGGAAGATATTGGTGACGTTGATGTCATGCTAGTACCAATCGGAGCAAATGGAGTTCTCAACTCAGATGAAGCAGCAAAGGCTGTTAACTTCATAGAGCCAAAATTTGTCATCCCGATGCACTACAAAATGCCTGGATTGAAGATCCATGCTGACACAGAAGAAAAGTTCCTTAAAGAGTTTGGGAATAAACATGAAAAAATGGACAAGCTAACGCTAAAGAAAAAAGACCTCACAGTAGAGCAGCCCATGAAGATAATTATCCTGGAGCCGCTAAGATAATGCAGTGGTTAGAAAAACTAAGAGCAAAGCCAAAAGAAAAAAAAGTACAACTGCTTTGGTTAACAACAGTCGTAGCAGCAATTGTCCTAATTGGCGCATGGATCTTAATCGGAAACTATGACAGCGGATCCCCTAAAAACCTCGAGCTTTTCAAGACCATACAAAACTCCATAAAAAACTTTAAAATGGACAAGACACAATTAACACCAGCATCAGGACAGAATCAATAATATGTCAGAAGAAATCGGCGTCTTACGCCAACGCACAATAGAATCAGAAATGCAAGAAAGCTTCCTTGATTACGCTATGAGCGTGATCGTGGATCGTGCCCTACCAGATGTCAGAGACGGCTTAAAACCAGTACACAGGCGCATTTTGTATTCCATGCACGAACAAGGTTTAAGACACAATGCAAAGTTTAGAAAATCCGCATCTGTGGTCGGTGACGTGCTTGCAAAATACCACCCACATGGCGATGTGGCAGTCTATGATTCCATGGTGCACATGGCTCAAGATTTTGCCATGCGCTATCCAATCATTGATGGTCAAGGAAACTTTGGCTCAATGGATGGTGATGGCGCTGCTGCTTACAGATACACAGAAGCGCGCATGAGCCAAATGGCAGAGGAACTACTTACAGATATTGAAAAAGAAACTGTTGACTATAGAGATAACTTTGATGCAACCAAGAAAGAACCAGTTGTCTTGCCAGCAAAGCTTCCTAACCTTCTTTTAAACGGAACATTGGGTATTGCTGTTGGTATGGCTACAGATATTCCTCCGCATAATCTCACAGAACTCTGTGACGCCATAACATTACTCATAGATGATCCCAAGGCAACAACAGAAGACCTCTTACAGTTCATCAAAGGACCAGATTTTCCAACTGGTGGTATAATCTACGACATCAATGCCATAAAAGAAGCATATGCTACAGGCAAAGGCAGCATAGTCATGCGTGCCAAGACTGACATAGTTGAAACAAAAACCGGAGCATACCAAATAATCATTACAGAAATTCCATATCGTGTTAACAAAGCAACTTTGCTTCAAAAATTTGCAGATTTAGTCAAAGAAAAAAAGGTTGAGGGTATAAAAGACTTAAGAGATGAGTCAGACAAAGATGGCGTGCGTATTGTCGTAGACCTCAAAAAAGACGCTTTAGCAAACAAAATTCTAAACCAGCTTTTTAAATACAGCCAGCTTCAAGAAACATTTCACTTAAACATGTTGGCGTTGGTCGATGGTATTGAACCAATGGTTTTAAACTTAAAAACCATTCTTGAAAAATACCTCGAACACAGACAAATTGTTGTCAGAAGAAAAACCGAGTTTGATTTGAACAAAGCCAAAGAAAGAGCACACATCCTAGAAGGCTTAAAAAAAGCCTTGGATCATATCGACGAAGTAATCGCAGTAATCAAAAAGTCTCCAACCAAAGAAGAAGCCTTTGAAAACCTAGTAAAAAAATTCAAACTCTCAGAAATTCAAGCACGAGCAATCTTAGACATGCGTTTGCAAACCCTAGCAGGACTAGAAAGGAAAAAAATTGATGAAGAACTAGCAGAAAAGAAAAAACTCATTGCCGAATTAGAAGACATCTTAAAGTCAGCAAAGAAAATACTAGCCATAATTAAAAAAGAAGTTGCAGAACTTAAAGACAGATTTGGCGATGAAAGAAGAACCCAGGTTGTAAAAACCCCAATAGGGGAATTTAAAGCAGAAGATCTCATTCCTGAAGAAAACGTCATAATTACAACCACCAAATCAGGTTACATTAAACGTCTGGCTCCAGACACCTACAAAACTCAAGGACGCGGTGGTAAAGGGGTCATAGGTATGACAACAAAGGAAGAGGATGTTGTTGATGTTGTCATCTCAGCAAACACTCACGATGATATGATGTTCTTTACCAACAAAGGACGTATTTTTCAAACAAAAGTCTATGAAATACCAGAAAGCTCCAGGGTTGCCAAAGGACAAGCGCTAGTTAACTTTCTCCAGCTTGGCTCTGGAGAATATGCCACTGCAATTCTTTGTCAATCTAAAAAATCTCCGGCAAAATACTTGGTCATGACAACTAAGAAAGGGCTCATAAAAAAAGTGGAATCTGACGCTTTCGCAAAAGTCCGCAGAAGCGGTATGATTGCCATCAAACTAAAAGATGACGACGAACTAAAATGGGTTAATCTATCAAATGGCGATGACCAGATAATGCTCTCAACAGAAATGGGCCAAGCAATCCGTTTTTCTGAAAAAGACATCAGACCAATGGGCAGAGGAGCAGCCGGAGTAAGGGGTATGCGCTTAAAAGGCAAGGATTTTTTAATGAGCATGGACATTATTTCAAAAGGTGAAAATACAAAAGATCTTCAAGTTCTAGTCATTACAGAAAACGGCTTGGGTAAAAAGACAGACCTTTCTTTCTACAAAGTTCAGAAACGCGGAGGCTCGGGAATAAAGACGTTGAAAGTTACAGACAAAACAGGTAAAATTATTTCCATGCATATTGTCACAGCAAGCGAAGAACATGATCTTGTACTCTTTTCAAGAAGCGGACAAGCCCTGAGAACAAAACTAAACACCATCTCAACACTAGGCAGAGCAACCCAGGGTGTTAGAGTCATGCGTCTTGATGATGGTGACAAAGTTGCCTCTAGTGCTGTAATATAATAGGCAGCTTAAGGGCATGTAGCTCAGTTGGTAGAGCGATTGTCTTATACACAATTGGTCCCAGGTTCGAGTCCTGGCATGCCCACCAGAAAAAATCCCCGAGACTCTCGGGGATTTTAAATTACTTTCCTAATATTTTACTCTGCTGCTGTATTTCTCCAAGCCGTGCTTTTAAAACCGGGAAATAATCTGTTTTCTGAACAACAGACAGGAACAGAAGCAGACCAAACACGGTCGCAAAACCAAATGCTGCTCTGCCAACTACCCAATTTCTTTGAGAAGCTTTTTCTGCAAGATCAACAGTCTGAATTTCTTTTAGTCCAACAAACAAGTTATACATATATGCAACCACAAACGGTGTAATTACATACCCATAGACAGACTGGATGAGATTAAAAAGCTCCTGCTGATTAATCAATGCAATATCCAGGAGAAACATGGGCAGCGTAAGGATTACTACTGTTACTAAAATTCTTGTTAAGACAAAAAACCACTTTCCTTTGACACAAGAAACACTTGCCAGCAAAGCAGACACCCCTTTCTTTTCTAAACCTATCAAAGCATAAGTTGTAAACTGATATAGAATGGCAAAATATATAGCATAAAGAACAGCCAAAAAAGCAGCTAAACCGGCGATCCCATAAAACAAAGGCTTGAAATTCTGCAAAATCCCTGCCTGATACATAAAGAAAACCACCAAACCTAGAATCAAAGGGATCGCAAATACTGAAGCTAAGTTACCGGCTACTAAAATTCCGGTCCAGAGCAAAGAAAAAATCTTCAAAAATGCCTTACCGTATGCATCTACGATCTTAATCCCTGGTATTTTTAAAGCATAAATCATCGCAATCTGGCTTACCCAAACCAAAACCCCTGCTAAAACTAACAACAAATACGAAAGCGGCGGCAATATTTCAGCAAGAAAATATGATAAAAGCAAAGCCACGAGAGGCGCTGAGAGAATACCAAACAAAACAACAAACTTTGACCTGTAATCAAACCAGGCTTTGCTAAACAACACCTTAACACTTAAATCCGTATTTGCATTCATATATTTAATTTAATTTCAAAATTAGTATATCACCGAGACAAACTGTTGACCAAGAAGCTTTTTTCTGATATAATAGTAACAGAAAAGTTCAAATTCGCCGCGAGGTGAATTGAAACAAAAATAAAATACAATAGAATATAAAAACAAAATGTTAGCTTAACTAACATTATTAATTGCGATAAGTGCATTGCAATAGTAAAATAGCTCTTTGAGTGGAACTTTTCAACAGAACTCTCCTTACTGGGGGAGTTTTGTTTTGCTAATAAAAACTGACTAAACTTACACTTCCTGCTAAAATACAAGTGGTAAACATAAAACAATGCTCTACATACTTTCAACCCCAATAGGAAACCTTTCAGACCTTTCTGAAAGAGCAAAACAGACCCTTGCTGAATGTGATCTAGTCATCGCAGAAAATCCATCATACTCAAAACGTCTTTTCGAGTACCTAAATATACCTTCAAAAAAATTTATTCAATTCGCTGAACACAACGAACAACAAAAATTGCCAATAATTTTAAAAGAGTTGCATGGAAAAAAAGCTGTTCTTTTAAGTGACGCCGGTACGCCGGGCATCTCAGACCCAGGATTTAGAATCGTGCGAGAAGCAGTTGATAGAGGAATAGAAATAACACCAATACCAGGTCCTAATGCTGCAATAACGGCACTTTGTGCATCAGGATTACCAACTGACAAATTCATATTCTTGGGCTTTGTCCCAAAGACTGAGATAAAATTTACCAATGAGTTGAAAAGCGCGGAAGACTTAGAAGCAACCATCATTTTCTATGAATCGCCGCATCGGATAATAAAAAGTGTTGGCTTCATTGCAAACTCTTGGCCAGGTGCAAAAGTTGTGGTAGCCCGAGAATTAACTAAACTCCACGAAGAATTCATCAGAGGAACAGCTGCAGAGGTCTTAAACAAACTGCAAGCAAGAGGTAATATAAAGGGAGAAATAACTGTACTAGTAAGTTTCAAATAATATGTCCGGACATTCTAAATGGGCTCAGATCAAAAGAACTAAAGGAGCTGCTGATGTAAAAAAAGGAGCGCTTTTTTCCAAACTTTCAAAACAAATTACCATTGCTGCTAAAAACGGAGCAAGCCCTGACACCAACTTTAAGCTGCGCCTAGCTATCCAAAAAGCTCGCGAAAACGCAATGCCTAACGACAACATTGAGCGGGCAATAAAAAAAGCGTCTGGAGCTGATGCAGGCAATATCCAAACTCTGCAATACGAAGGATATGGTCCTTCTGCAACAGCTTTCATTGTTGAAGCAGCAAGTGATAATCCTAACAGAACATTCCAAAACATTCGTACTATTTTTACAAAAAACGGCGGAAACATCGGGCAACCCGGTTCTGTTGCTTGGCAGTTTCAGACTAAAGGACAAATACTAGTAGAAAGAACCAGTGATTTAACAAACATTGAATTGACTGCAATTGATGCGGGAGCTGATGATGTCAGGGAATCAGCAGAAGGTCTTGAAATATACACCAAACCAGAAGATCTCGAGAGAATAAAAAACACATTAACAGAAAAAGGTGCGAAAATAGCACAAGCAGAAATCATTATGGAATCCTCACAGGGAGTTGATTTGGCTTCAGAACAAATTCCTGCGGTTCAAAAGCTCTTTGATGCGCTTTCAGATGATGAAGATGTTGTTGCAGTACACACCTCAGCAAATCTTTAACAAACATATGACAATACTGGGTATAGATCCAGGCACAGCCACAACAGGTTATGCCTTGATCAAAAAACAAAAAAACAACTTTGAAATAATTGACTTTGGAATAATCTCAACCAAAAAAACAAAAACTGACTCAGAAAGGCTCTTGGAAGTTCAAAGAGATCTTGCAAAAATAATAACCAAATACAAACCTGAAGTTGCTGGCGTAGAGAAACTTTACTTTGAAAATAACGCAAAAACCGCAATGACTGTTTCTCAAGCAAGAGGGGTTGTGCTTTTAACTTTACAGCAAAAAAGGGTTAAACTACTTGAATTTACTCCTCTACAAGTTAAATCAATAATCTGTGGTTATGGCAAAGCAGAAAAAAAACAGGTTCAGCTAATGGTTCAAAAAACATTCAATTTAAAATCATTGCCTAAACCAGACGATGCTGCTGACGCTCTAGCAATAGCCCTCTGCGCAGGATTTAAAAAAAATGAATAAAAATCTAACCAAAGAAACCATAAAAATATTTTGGGACCACTCTAAGAAATATCCATGGATTTTTGGGTTCATGGTGCTAACCATGATTTTTGCTGTTTCTGCAGATCTTTTTAGACCATTCCTTTACAAAATGCTTTTCAATGAAATTGCATTAAATCAACCTGGAATGACCGCGAGACTTTTCTCCATACTTATATACATGCTTCTGGCTGCATTAACCTCATGGATTTTTTGGAGAAGCGCGACCTTCCTCAACCAATACTTTGAATTAAAAGTCATAAAAGATTTAACTAATACCTGTTTCAAATATTTACAGGGTCATTCTTACAATTTTTTTAACAACAACTTTGCAGGAAGTTTGGTTAGAAAGGTAAACAAATTCTCCAGATCATACGAAGTGATCGTTGATATTGCTTACTGGAATATCTCTCAAACTGTTCTGAGGATTTCAATAATTGTAATTGTTCTTGCCTTAAGACAATGGGTTGTGGGACTGGTCGTTTTAGCCTGGGCTCTTGCCTACATCGGTTTTCAATTTTTCTTTTCTGAATACAAACTAAAATATGATCTTGATAGGTCAAAAATTGACAGTCAACTAACCGGACAGTTAGCAGACACAATTACTAACAATGTGAATATAAAGCTGTTTGGAACCGCAGACTTTGAAATTAAATCATTTAATGCTCTTCAACAGAAATGGTATAAAATACAGCACTTTAGCTGGACTTTAGCAGGTGTTGCTGAAATGATCCAATCTTTGTTAATGCTTCTTTTAGAATTCTTTGTTTTTTTCTTCGCCATAAAATACAGAGAAACAGCACATCTGACAGTAGGGGATTTTGCTTTAATTCAAATATATATAATTGGGCTCTTTGACCATCTCTGGAACTTTGGTAAAAACATTCGTAAATACTACGAAGCAATGTCAGATGCACAGGAAATGACTGAAATCTTACTAGATCCTCACGAAGTCACAGACAGAAAAGGAGCAAAAAATCTAATCATAACAAAAGGTGCCATTAGCTTCAAAGATGTTGAATTCGGCTATCAAAAAACAGGTCCTGTACTCAAAAAGTTTAACCTAAACATTAAAGCCGGAGAAAAAGTGGCTTTAATAGGACCATCCGGGGGAGGAAAATCAACAGTTACCAGAATTATTTTTAGATTCTTTGATCTACAAAAAGGCAAGGTCTTCATTGATGATCAAGATATCGCAAATGTAACCCAAGCAAGTCTAAGAGAAAACATTTCCCTAGTTCCTCAAGAACCTATTCTCTTCCATAGATCCTTAATGGAGAACATTAGGTACGGAAAGTTAAATGCAACTGATGATGAAGTCAAGGAAGCAGCTAAACTCGCGCATTGCGACGAATTCATAAACAAATTCCCGGAACAATACAATACCTTTGTCGGAGAAAGAGGGATCAAGCTCTCTGGTGGAGAAAGACAAAGAATTGCAATAGCCAGAGCAATTTTAAAAAATGCTCCGATCTTAGTTCTTGATGAAGCAACCTCTTCACTGGATTCTGAATCTGAAAAACTAATTCAAGATGCAATGATAAATCTAATGCAAGGAAAAACAACGATTGTCATTGCGCACAGACTTTCAACAATTATGAATATGGATAGAATAATAGTAATTGAAAACGGGGGCATAACAGAGGAAGGCAAACACAAAGAACTACTTAGAGCAAAAAAAGGAACATACCAAAGACTCTGGCAAATACAAGCCGGTGGATTTGCAGAAAGATAAAAACAGGGCTAAGGCCCTGTTTTTTAAATAATCTTTACAAAGTTTCGTTTACCAACTGAAACAATAGAATCTTTAGGAACAATAGCGATATAACTTTCACAAGTTTTTCCGTCGATTTTAACTCCGCCCTGATCGATCAAACGCCTAGCTATGGTATTACTTTGCGCAAGCCCAGCACCTATTAATATCTCAACGATGCTTCTTCCAGCTAGCTTAAAACCCTTTAAATTCGTGGGTATTTCCTTGTCCTTATGCACCTTATCAAACTCCTGACGAGCTTTTTCTGCCGCTCTGTTCCCATGATATAAACGCACTAATTCTGTTGCTAAAGAAGCCTTTGCATCTCTTGGATTTAGCTTTCCTGCTTTCAAATCTTTCTCTAAAGCTTCAATTTTAGAAAGAGCAATATGCGGTGTGCACATCACAAAGTAAGGCACAATTAAACGATCCAGAATAGACATTGTTTTACCGAACATTTGAGTTGGCGAATCTGTAATGTTAATGACATTGCCCCAAGAAGAACTCATTTTTCTTCCGTCTGTTCCTTCTAATAGATCAAAGGTCATAATCTCCTGGGGAGTTTGTTTGTAAAAACGCTGTAGGACCCGACCTGCCAGCAAATTAAAGCGCTGATCAGTTCCACCAACTTCCAGATCTGCCTTTATGGCAACAGAATCATACCCTTGCATCAAAGGATAGAGCAATTCCCTTAAACTGATACGTTTTTGATCTTTCATCCTTCGGGAAATATTTTCTCGTGCTTCAAACTCATGCAAAGAAAATTGATCTGCCTGTTCTGCAATCTCCAAATATCCAAGTTTCTTAAGCCATTTGGAGTTGTAATGAATTTCAGCTTTCTTTAAATCAATAATCTTACCAAACTGCGAGATATAGCTCTTCATGTTTGCCTTAACCTCCTTAGTAGAAAGCATTGGTCTTTCACTATCCTTGTCTGAAGTATCACCAATCAAGCCTGTGAAGTCACCAATAATCAGAACTATTTTATGTCCAGCGTTTTGCAAAGCCCGAAGTTTCCACAAAACAACAGCTCTACCAATATGAATTGATTTTGCCGTTGGATCTATACCTAACTTAACACGCAGTTTCTTTTTGCCGCTTAAACGTTTCTTTAAACTGACCGGGTCAATTATCTCATTAACACCGCGGGTTAATATTTCGTTTATATCTGTTTTCATGCAGATATTATAGCAACTTTTAAGCATCTAAGATATAATCCCTGTATGAACAAAATAAACTACTACCGACCCCAAAACTATGTAAAAAAAGGCGTTGGTTTCTTCAAAAAACTAAAAACCCTAATAAAAACAAAACGTTTTTGGACCTGGATAGTACGCCTTATGGCCTTGGGTTTTGCAACTATCGCCTTTCTTTTCGTTTGGTATTCCAAGGACTTACCTGATCCAAACCGCCTTTTAACAAGACAGGTTGCTCAATCAACAAAAATCCTGTCCAGGGACGGAGACCTCCTCTATGAAGTTCACGGCGAATACAAACGCACCCTCATTCCTTACTCTGAAATGAACGACTTTGTCAGAAACGCAACCATTGCCATAGAAGACAAAGACTTCTACAACGAAAGTGGTATTAATCTAAAAGGAATAATGCGTTCTGTTTTGATAAACCTTGTTTCTGGCAGCAAAGCTCAAGGAGGCAGCACCATTACCCAACAGTTTGTCAGAAATGCGATCTTAACAAGAGAGAAAACCTGGTCCAGAAAAATAAAGGAGATTATACTTTCAATTGAAATCAATGAAAGGTTTACCAAAGATGATATTTTAAAACTATACCTTAACGAAATACCGTACGGCAGCAATGCCTATGGTATTGAAGCTGCTGCTCAAACATATTTTAATAAACATGCGAAAGATCTTGATCTTGCTGAAGCAGCATACATGGCGGCTTTGCCACAATCACCAAGTTACTACCAACCAAACGGCAGCCACAGAGATGCTCTAGATGCGCGAAAAAACACTGTTCTTTCTGAAATGAAAAAACAAGGATACATTACAGAAGAACAATACAACCAAGCAAAAAGCGAAGTTGTTGTTTTCCAAAAGATAAGAAACAGAATGCTTGCTCCACACTTTGTCCAATATATCCAAAGCTATATAACAGCAAAATACGGGGACGCCAACCTTGAAAGCGGAGGATTAAAGATAACAACAACCCTTGATTTAAAACTTCAAGAAAAAGCGGAAAAAGCAATTGAAGACGGGGTCGCAAAAAATGCCAAAGCGTACAATGGAAACAACGCAGCACTTGTTGCCATAGACCCTAAAACAGGCCAAATATTAGCCATGGTTGGCTCAAAGGACTTCTTTGCAGAATCAACTCCAACTGGTTGCAAACCAGGCCTAAATTGCACATTTGAGCCTGAGGTTAATGTTGCAACCTCTTTAAGACAAGCCGGCTCTTCAATGAAACCATATGTTTACGTCACAGCTTTTAAACCGGAGTTTTCTCAAGCTCCAGCAACCTTGCGTTTAGATGTAGAAACAAACTTTGGAAAATACGGTAACAAAGACTACATTCCAAAAAACTATAACGGGCAAGTTCACGGTCCTGTTTCGATACGACAAGCTCTTGCAGGCTCTTTAAACATTCCTGCAGTTAAAACTCTTGATTTAATAGGAGTTGATAATGCCATACAAACAATGCGTGATGTTGGCATTACCAGTCCGTTAAAAGATTGTGGTTTGTCTTTAGTTCTTGGGGGGTGTGAAGTAACATTAGTCGATCATGTCAGCGGTTACGCAACGTTTGCAAACGAGGGGGTACACCACGACACTGCCGGGATCTTGAAAATAGAGGATGCTAACGGAAATGTTTTAGAAGAATACAAAGATCAAAGCAAAGAAGTTTTAGATCCTCAAAGTGTTTATGAATTAATAAGCATCATGACCGATAATGAATCCAGGCAATTTACTTTTGGTTCAAGCTCGGTATATTTAACGCTTCCAGGAAGAACCGTTGCTGCCAAAACAGGAACCACACAAAACTTTCATGATGGCTGGACTGTTGGATTTACCCCATCTTTAGTTGCCGGTGTCTGGACCGGAAATAATGACGGCACCTTAATGAAGACAGATGCTGTAATAACAGCAGCGCCAATCTGGAAACAATTTATGACAGAAGCATTAAAAGACACTCCAGCAGAAGATTTTCCAATCCCTGATGGCATTCAAAACATAACAGTGGATGCACTCTCCGGAAAACTTCCTGGTGCATACACCACAGCTACAAAAACTGATGTTTTTGCAAACTTTTCTGTACCAAAAGAATACGACGACCTGCACCTTCCAGGAGGTCTAACAACTTTGCATTCTGAAAGACCTGATAATCCATCCTGGGAACAACCCGTTGCTTCCTGGGCCATAACTCACGGCTACTCATATATTCCCAAAGGAGATATGCCTCAAATTCCAATCCCAGAACTACCAAATAACCAGATAGACGTAGGAAGTCCACCAACAATCACGGTAGTCTCACCCCCTGACGGATCTACGATCGCACAAGTCCCATTTATCCTTCAAACCCATGTTTCGCCAGATACAAATAACAAAATAACCAGGGTTGATTTACTCGTAGACGGTTCTTTTGTTCAAAGTATTAACATTGATCCTTACAGCTTCCAAATCTCCCAACAACTTGCTTCTGGACTACATACCTTTGCACTACATGCGGTTGATGACAAAGGCAACACAGCAGACACTAGCATTAAATTAAGATTTAAATAGATGTTCTATCTTCTCTGTCTATTGCTTGTTCTTGCCCCAAGTTATGTTATCCGTTTCCAAATAGTAAATGTTCCTCTGAATTTTCTGGAAATACTTGTGGCTATATTCTTAGTTTCTTTCACTATCTGGATTCACAAAAACAGGA
>JAKCAE010000031.1 GCA_021842385.1 bacterium | reverse complement strand
GTTGATGCAAACAAAGGGGTTGTTAAGATACTTAAGAAAGCGTAATCTAAACCCATGAAAACAGCGGAAATAAGAAAGAAAGTTTTGGCGTATAAAGATTGGGAATGGTGGGCAGAGCGCCCTTTTGCCGCTTTTATTATGTCCCTATTCGCAGACGGTGAGAGACGGGGATACATGAAGAAAGTTGGTCTTGATGTACAATGGCCAGCCACCCTTTATCAAAAGAATTGTTTTTACAAAAGTGAAAAAGTTTGGAACATTTTTGTCAGGCAGTTGAATAAATATACCGGCTCAGGAAATATTGTTCAGAAGATTGTTGAAAGCTGTGAAGAATATGGCAAGAGCGGAAAAAAGGAGATTACTAAGTTAGTTAATTCAAAACTTCCGCTTAAAAGAAAGCTTGAACTACTTTACGATATTCTTACTTTGGATATTTCATATGTATGGCTAACTCACGGTTATGAACATCTCTACAAGAAAAAACTATACACAGAAGCGGCTAAATATATCCCGGCTGATGAATTGGATAAATTCATTGGAGACGTCAGTTACCCTGCTAAGAAAAACGCGCACAGCTATTTAGAAGCAGCTTTAAGAAGCAACATGCCCCTTCCAAAAGTTTGGCAGAAATATGCTTGGATTAAAGCACGAGACGGATTTTCAAACGGTTTTTCAATTGCAGAGCTTTCAAAAGGAAGAAAAGAAGCAAAGAAGATTAAACACAAGAAGTTTAAAAGACCAAAAATACCGAAGCAATTAAAACATCTTGTTAGCATTGCTCAGAATCTTGTGTATTTAAGAACATTAAGGACAGATATATTGTATGAGCTGCTTTGGCTTGCGCGCCCGATTCTTAAAGAAGCAGCCGAATATTACAAAATTCCATTTTCTCAGATGAAAAATGTTTCCATACATGACTTGATAGCTGGAACTCCTAAAGTGCACCAAGAAAATATCACATATATTTCTTTTAATGGTTCATTTGCGATCTTAGATCACCCAGTGCTAAATGACAGCTATGGCAAGAAAAAAGAACTCAAAGGCCTCATTGCTAACAAAGGGATTGTTCGCGGAATAGTTAAGGTTGTTAAAACAGCGTATGAGATAGGGAAAGTTAAAAAAGGAGATATTCTTTTTGCTCCGACAACCGCCCCTTCATATATCATAGGCATGAAAAAAGCAGCAGCCTTTGTTACGGATGAAGGTGGTATAACAAGTCATGCTGCTATTGTTTCAAGAGAAATGGGCAAGCCTTGCATAATTGGAACAAAAATAGGGACAAAAGTATTTACAGATGGTGACTTTGTTGAGTTAGACGCTAATCGTGGTATAGTAAAGATAATTAAGAAACATTAAGAAAACATTATGAATCCAGAAAATAACACAAACCCGGAACAACAGGGAAACGTTGATGAAACAACCTTTCTAGTAAACAGACACACATCAAAGGGAACACCAGAGGCAGTTTCAGAACAAAGTGGCTTAGAGTTTAAAGGAATTACAGAAGCAGGAGCAGAAAAAGTCAGGGAAAGAGTTAGAACTGACCTTTTAGAGACTATAGAAAAAAGCGCACCTGGTTCAGTAGTTGTTCTTGGTGGCGCTTCTGATCTTTACCGCACCAAATCAAGTAGCAGGGTTGCCACAGAAGAACTTCAAAAATTGCTCTCCGAAAGAAACAATGAGTTTTTAATTTTAGATGAGGCTGCTATAAATAATTTAGTGCAGGATAGGAGCACTGAAAGCACACTCCATGCTTTGCAAAAGGTTGTCTCTGAAAATTCAGACAAAAAAGTAATCATTTCCTATCCGCTGTATATACAGGAACTTACCTTGCTGACAAAAGAAACGGGAAGAATGGAAGGGGTTACGAATTGGAAAATAGGTGGTCCTGATAGCGAGACATCAACTGCGGCAACTGCAGAATACACCAGGCTCGCAGGTGGGACACCAGAAAATATAAACGCTGTTCTTAATTGGGTTAAAACGCACGATCACTTGGAAGTTGATGGTAAGATTTTAGAAGCACCAAATCCAATAGAAACAGCGAAGAGATACACTCGCGCATTTTTGCGTTTGCAAAAGGTTGCAAAACAGTTGTTTCCAAATAGGCCGTTGGTAATACAGATTACAGGTCATTCCTGGGACATAGATGTATTCATTGCATATTTAACACATCACGGAAAGATAGATGAAGATGGGGTTAGGGAAATTGCAGCAGGTAATCAAGGCAAAGACACAGTCATTGAAGCATTCGAAGCGCCAGTTATAAAAGTTGGTTCTCAAGGAGCTACTTTATTGTATCGTGATAAAGAATATCCTGTTGAAGATGTTGAGCTTTTAGAAAAAGAAGTCCAAGATAGTCCAAAACAAAACGTTTAGAGTTAAAATATATATAAAATGAAGACTGTCCTTAGTGGCAGTTTTTCATTTGTCTCTTTCTATATATTCTGCTATGGTGTCTTCACATTGAATAGGAGGTATGCCGTGGTCTCGCCGCTTTTGGAGCGTTGGCAAAAGGAACGAATGCTTGAGCAGATCGTCATATCTGCTCTGGCCGGAGATCAAACCGTCCTCATCCAGATCAGGGATCTGATGCGTGAGCTTGGTTTGTCTGATCTCCGAGAGTTTTCAGTACCAATGGAGACGTTGAGAGCGTGGCAGTCTGTCTGGAAGAAGACTTAAGAGAGGTGTTGCAAAGTGCAGCGCCTCTTGCCATTTGGGCACTTGCAAGGATGAGCGTATTTTGCTCATTTTTGGTATAATATATATGGATATTAAAACTTCCATTGATTGGAGGTGATAATAGTGAAATCATTACATACTATTGCCTTTGTACTATTAGTTATTGGTGGTTTGAACTGGCTTTTGGTTGGTTTGTTCCAGTGGGATATTGGTATGATTTTTGGTGGACAAGCAGCCATAATTTCTCGAGTTATTTACGTACTAGTAGGACTATCAGCAATTTACATTGCAGCTTCAGGGAAAGGTTCTGGGGCAGGTCAAATGTAAGTATAATTTTAATTGGCGAAAAACAAGAAACCGCACTAGCGGTTTTTTGTTTTGTAAGGCTTGATCCCCAATCGATTTTCAGATATACTATGGTGTCGCCAATTGAGGCGCAATCAACCCGGAGGATCTGATGGGCACCCAGACGACACCTGTTTCGAACGAGGGTGCCCAGCACCCCCGGCTTAAGAAGTTGAACCAGAAGGCGCTGGGGTTTTATCCCTGGTTTCCGAGGCGTTACCTGGATTGGATTCACGATCTCGAGAGGGGGCGGGTTCTCATCCAGGTGCTTGCTGAGCGCCAAGCGATCTCCCATGAGGACTTTCGGATTTCTCAAATCGAACTTGATCTGCTGGTAGTTCTTTACCAGCAGCTTGATGTCACGGTGGTGACATTCAAGTTCCTTGAGATCTTCATTGAGATGGCTGACGAACTCGTCAGCAGCAACATCAAGAAAGCCAAGGTCGCCATCGCGGAATGGATCATTTACAGCCGTGGTGACACAGGGGCTGAGAAGCCCCGAACAAGCTTCGAGGAAATGGAGGGTCTGATGGCACGCATCTACTTACTCATTGACGGGTGACCGTCAACCGAGTCGTAGAGGTGTATAAGCGGAGAGGGCAACCAGATGTTGGTTGCCCTCTTTTGCGTTTTGACCTGCTTGTTTTTAGCTGTTAAAATTGTTAGACGAATATGACGACTTTAGTAACAGGGGGTGCAGGATATATTGGCAGTGTTTTAACTGCAAAATTATTAGATTCAGGACATGAAGTTATTGTTCTGGATAGCTTGGTTAATGGGCAAAAAGAAGCAGTTGATTCTAGAGCCAAATTTGTTTCTGGCGATGTTTCAGATGTTGCTCTTCTTAAAAAAATATTTGCGGAGAACGGCGTTGAAGCGGTTGCACATTTAGCTGGCTATATTGAGGTTTCTGAATCAGTTAAAAATCCTGAGAAATATTTTGAAAACAATTACGAAAAGCCCAAGGTTTTAATCAAAGAAATGCTTGCTGCAGGTGTAAAGAACATAATCTTTTCTTCCACAGCTGCAGTTTACGGAGTCCCGCAAGAAGATCTAATAACAGAGGATCACCCGACTAACCCGATCAATCCGTATGGCGAAAGTAAACTAAAGTTTGAAAAGTTTCTTTTAGAGCAAAAAAAGAATGGTTTGAATTCTATCTCTTTAAGATTTTTCAATGCTTCAGGGGCAACAAAAGAACATGGAGAGACGCATGTTCCTGAAACTCACTTGATTCCCATTTTGATTAAGTGTGCTTTGGGGGAGACGCAAGAGGTTGATATATACGGAACAGATTACGAGACTAAAGATGGTAGCGCTTTAAGAGACTATGTGCATGTAGAAGACATTGCTTTAGCACACCTCCTGTTATTTCAGAAGATGGTTGCAGGCGAAAGTTTGGAACCTGTTTACAACATTGGTAGTGGTGTCGGTTTTACAGTTTTAGAAGTTGTTTCTGCAGTGGAAAAAGTTTCAGGGAAAAAATTGAGTTTAAAATATGCGCCCAGAAGAGCCGGAGATCCGGCAAAGCTTGTGGCTTCCCCGAAGAGAATTAAAAGTTTAGATTGGGCTCCAAAACATAGCGAGATTGGAGAGATAGTCTCTACAGCCTGGAATTGGCATGTAGGACGCACTGTGAGATAATAAGGAAGATATGAGAGAATTGGATATACGCAGAGTCCCAAAACATAATAATTTTAAATTGCAGGGTACAGAAAAACAGTTTCTTGTACACCATGATTTTGTTAATGAAAGACATTTAATTCTGCCACCAGATGATTTTCAGCAGGTCCAGACTAAATTGAGACGTTCGCCCGCAAGGTTTAAGAATGTTGTTCTTTTTTTGTTTACACTGGTTGTTTTGGGGACAGGAGTTTTCATTGGCATCAAAGCAAAGCTTTTTGTAAATGCTATTTCCACATCCAAACAAAGTATTACCGATAATATTGGTGCAACATTAGGTAGCGTTATTCCTGCTTTGAAATCATTAGATTCTAGCGCTGTTGCAGAAGCTATCAGGGATGGCCAATCTCTTAATTTGCTTTTGTTAGGTTATGGCGGAGAAGGGCATAGCGGCAGTTATCTAACAGATACAATGATGGTTCTTAATCTAAACTTTAAAACAGATAGTATTGCATACATCCCTGTTCCAAGAGACACTTGGGTTAAAGTGCCGACTCAAGGTTATGACGGTGTTTATGCCAAGATTAATGCAGCTTATGCATATGGATTAGATTCAAAAAACTATCCGAACAAACTGCCTCAGTTTAGTGGTGTTAATGGCGGAGGAAACCTTTCAAAGTATGAGGTTTCTCAGGTCTTGGGTATTCCTGTAGATTATTATTTGGCAATTGATTTCTCCGGATTTAAGAAGATTGTTGATACATTAGGAGGAGTTGAGATAGATGTGGAGAATTCTTTTACTGACTATTCATACCCTAGTGGTGATTTAAATATTGATGCTGCTTCTTGCACGGCCGGTGATCTTCCAGATAGTTTAATTTCAGACTGTCGTTTCAAGAAGGTCAATTTTGAAAAAGGTCTGCAATACATGGATGGCAGCAAGGCTTTAGAGTATGCTCGTTCCAGACATGCTGCAGGTGTTGAAGGTTCTGATTTTTCAAGAAGCAAGAGACAACAAAAATTAATTTCAGCAATTGCGCATAAAGCAGCGAGTGTTGGGGCTTTGAGTAAAATCTTTAGTCTTATGGATGTTGTTTCCAATCATTTTAAGACAGATCTTTCTGTCGCTGAGATTAAAGACCTTGCTGACTATTTAAAAACCTCTGACAAGAATGGTTTTTTGCAACAGGCTAAACATGTTACTTTGACTGACGATCCAGATATGTTTGTTTCTAGTTGGTCAGAAGATAAGCAGTGGATTTTAATTCCAGCTGCAGGATTTGGTGATTTTAGCGAGATTAAGGAGTATGTAAAAAAGCAATTAAAATAACTTAAGAAACAAAAACAAAAATGTACGATAGGAGAAAGATAAGTCACAAAAAAATAAAAATTTTTTCAGCGCTCGGTCCCGGGTTGGTTACAGGAGCAGCTGATGACGATCCTTCTGGAATTGTCACTTACACTCAGGCCGGAGCTAAGTTCGGTTTGGGTTTTGCTTGGCTTTCTCTTTATGTCTGGCCTATGATGCTTGCTATACAGGAGATGTGCGGCAGAATCGGTATTGTTACCGGAAAAGGTTTGGTTGCTAATCTTAAAGAGCACTATTCAAAGTATACGGTGTATTTCATTGTCGGTGCTTTGTTGCTTGCAAATACTGTAAATCTTGGAGCCGATATTGGCGCAATGGCATCTTCATTGCAGCTTTTTGTTAATCTTCCTCTTTGGTTTCTTTCCTTTTTGTTTTTTGTTTTAATAATTTCTTTGGAAATTCTTTTGCCATATCATAAATACGCCAAGGTTTTGAAGTGGCTTTGTTTAAGCTTAGCCGCATATTTTTTAACAGCACTTATTGTTAAGACAAACTGGGGAGATGTTGCCACGCATACTTTAATTCCAAAAGTTCATTTTAATGCTGATTTCATGTTTATGTTAACGGCATTTGTCGGAACCACGATATCTCCTTATCTTTTTGCTTGGCAGGTTTCTCAGGAGGTAGAAGAAATTAAAGATAATTATCTTGTGGAAGCAAAAGCAACTGTTTCAAGTTCAAGAATTAAAGCAATGCGCTTTGATACAATGATGGGAATGTTTTTTTCTAACCTCACCGCTTTGTTTATCATGGTTACGGCAGCTTCTGTTTTGAATGCCAATGGTATTTTAGAAATATCAAGTGCCAGAGAAGCCTCAGAGGCTCTGCTTCCTTTGGTTAAGAATTTTCCTTATGCTGGGCAGTTGGCAAGTCTGTTTTTTGCTGTTGGAGTTATTGGTACTGGTCTTTTAGCAATTCCTATCTTTGCTGCTTCCTCGTCTTATGCAATTTCTGAAATGTTTGGCTGGCCAGAGGGACTTTCTAAAAATTTTAGGGAAGCAAAAGGATTTTATGGGGTAATAATCATCGGAACTTTGATTGGCATGTTACTTAATTTCTTCGGAGTTAATCCTATTAAAGCTTTGGTCTATACAGCGGTCTTAAACGGTATTATTGCGGTTCCCATGATTTTTATGATCATAAAAATTACAAATAACAAGGTAATTATGGGTAAATATACAAGTGGTTTTTGGAGCAATTTAATAGCTATTGTTACTTTTGGGGTTATGCTTTTTGCTGCGGTCTTTACGCTTTCGCACTTGACTTAAATGGTATAATTAAAAGAGGTATGAAAAAAAGTTTTAAAAAACGTACTGACTATGAATATGCCTTGATTTTGGGCTTAATAATGGGCATTTTTTTGTTGCCAGTAGTCAGTAAGCCAGGTTTAATTTCACCGAGTTTTTTGCTTGATGCGGTTTTATTTTTTGGTTTTCCTTTGCTGGCCCTGTCTTATCTGTTTGTTGCAAAGAATCTTTTGTTTCAGATCAAAGTTCTACGTGAGTTC
>JAKCAE010000003.1 GCA_021842385.1 bacterium | reverse complement strand
CTTAAACCCTTGGCATTAATTGCCACAGACTCGGCAATACCTAAAGAAATAGCTACAGTCATCAAAGAACTGCCGCCATATGATAATAGCGGTAAAGGAATTCCTGTCACAGGCAAAATGCCCATGTTCATACCAATGTTAATAACTACCTGACCAAAAATCATAAAGAAAATACCAATAGCAACAAAACGCGAAAGATCGTCCCTGCTAATGCGATAAATAACTAGGAGTCTAAACAAGAGAATAAAATACAAAATTAAAATAACAGCAGAACCAACAAAACCAAGCTCTTCTGCTGCTGAGGCAAAGATAAAGTCAGTTTGACGTTCTGGCAAAAAACGAAGTTGTGATTGCAAACCCTTGCCTAAACCTCTGCCTGTTAAACTTCCTGAACCAATGGCAATAGTTGCCTGCCTGACATTGTAACCTTGTCCCTTGGGATCAAGGCTTGGTTCTAAAAATGTTTCAATTCTGTTTCTTTGATAATCATGCAAAAAAAACTTCCAGGAAATTCCGGCAAAAACTACAAAGATTAAAAAAAGATAAATAAAAACCTTTTTATTCACTGTGCTGAAAAAAAGCATGCCCAACCAAATTATAAAGATAATAAGGGCAGAACCAAGATCAGGTTGCTTGGCAATCAAAAACATCGGAATCAAAGCATAGACAAAAGACATCAAAATATTTTTCCAAGTATTAATCTCTCCTCTTCTTAAAGCAAAAAATCTTGCCAGAATTAAAACCATAACCAGCTTCATAAACTCAGCGGGCTGAAAATTAAAAAATCCGAAATTAAACCAACGTGAACTTCCTTTCACAGAAATACCCATCACTAATAAAACAATAAGTGCAAGAACAAAAAGCAAATAGAGATAACGGCTGGTTTTGGTGCTGCTTCTAAAATCAAAGAATGAAAAAAAGAAGAAGAGACCAATACCGACCAAAGCATGCAGGAGCTGTCTTGTAAAAACCTGCGTATTCCCGGACAAACTCGTGCTATATATCAGAGATAATCCAACCAGCAACAAAAGAAAGCAGGTTACTGCCAAGGATATGTCCATATGCTTAATTTTGCCAAAAACGTTCTCCATAGCTATTCAGAACTTTTTAAATTAGCCTCATCCAATATGTTGGTTTCCACAAAAATCCTTGGATCTCCTGAAACATGCGCAGCGATCGGCAGGGGCCAAAACATTTTGTAATCTCGGGTTTGCTGCGGAGCAACTGTATTTGCCGTGTATTGGGTTACAGCAATGACTTTGCCCGACTTATCAAAAACAACAGCATTTACCTTAACCGTTCCTAAAGTATACGAGCTTTGATTGTAAAGACTGTTTGAAATGTAAAAACCAATCGGGTCTGTTTGATCGCCATACTTTGAAACCCCGCTTTTCAAAACCACATTAGGCAAACTTAATCTGCGCTTCCAGATTGGTTCTGAGATTTCTACCTTTACACTAACAGGCGCCTGAAAAATTTTCACATTCGGCATCAGGATATATTTCTGCTCCCCACCTAAAATGAAAGTTTTACCTTCTTGGGCAACCAGGTCTTTACCATCTTTGTCTTGAAAATGAAAAACATATTTCAATTCAGAAGCGACAAGATCTTTGTTTGGATTTTTAATCAATGCGTAAGCAGAATAGCTGTTACCTAAAATACTTAAAGCATTGGTTTCTAAAATCTGAACCGGCAAGCTTGTAACAACTGCCTCATGCACGCCAATCTCACGGTTGACTTTGAAGAAATGCAAATAGAGGTTAGAAACAGAATATTTCGCAATGAAAAAAATCGGAATTAAAAGAATACCTAAGATATATATTGCATAGCGCTTCCTTTTGGGAAAGCTTTGCAAAAACTCCTTAGTCTCAATCTCCTTTTCCGCTAATTCAATTTCTAATTTTTCTTTCTGAAACTCGCTCATATATCTTCCTTAAGTATACCACAAAAACGCATTTTCTAAGGCTTGTAATCTGATATATAATGAGATACGGATAAAACTATGCAATTCACCCACCTCCACGTCCACTCCCACCTCTCGCTCTTAGACGGGCTTTCCCAGATTGACCCGCTTCTTGATCGTGCCAAAGAACTTGGTTTTGAAAGCCTAGCCCTAACAGATCACGGAGTTATGTATGGCGCAATTGAATTTTACACCAAAGCTTTAGAACGAGGCATAAAGCCGATAATTGGCATGGAAGCATACATTGCCATCCGCTCCATCAATGACAAACAACCAAAAATAGACGACGACTATTTCCACCTGACCCTGCTTGCAAAAAACCTGGAAGGTTACAAAAACCTCATCCAACTAACAACGAGCGCTCACCTGGAGGGCTACTACTACAAGCCAAAAATAGACAAAGCACTCCTTAAAAAACATTCAGCAGGTTTAATCGCCCTTTCCGGATGTCCCAGGGGTGAGATATACAGGAGCATAAAAAACAAAAACCTCATTGAAGCACAAAAGGTCTTAAGCGAATACATTGATATTTTTGGCAAAGAAAACTTCTTTCTAGAAATCCAAAGAAATTACAGAACAGAAAACCCAAGTTCTGAATTTGATCTTGAAAACGAAAAAGTCATCAAAGGTTTGGCAGCCTTGGCAAAAACCGAAGGTTTGGGTCTTGTCGCCACAGCTGACTGCCACTATATCAACCCCAACGATTTTGAAGCACAAGATGTTTTAGTCTGCATTGGCACGGGCAAAACCGTAAATGATACAGATCGTCTAGATATGACTACAAGCGATCTTTCACTTAAAAGCGCAGGGGAAATGAGAGAACGCTTCCAAGACTATCCTGAAGCTTTAGAAAATACTTCAAAGATAGCAGAAATCTGCAACCTTGAAATCCCCATCAACCAAAGATACTTCCCTGTCTACAAAACTCCGCAAGGAGAAACACCTGAAGAATACCTAAAGACCATTACCTTTGAGAGAGCAAAAAAGTTCTACGCTAAAGATGGCAAACTTCCGGAAAGTATTGTTGAAAGACTGGATTATGAATTAAACATCATTACAAACAAAGGCTTTGCTACCTACTTTTTGGTGCTTGCAGACATTGTTAACACCGCAAAAAGCATGGGTATCATCACTAACACCAGAGGCTCAGCAGCAGGCTCAATGGTTGGATATTCCATCGGTATTACAAACGTAGATCCCATATACTTCCAGCTTCCTTTTGAACGTTTCTTAACCATGCACCGCCCTACTCCTCCGGATATTGATTTGGATATTGCCGACAACAGAAGAGATGACATCATTTCATACATCACAGAAAAATACGGCAAAGACAAAGTTGCCCAGATAATCACATTCGGAACAATGAAAGCAAGAGCAGCAGTCAGAGATGTTGGTCGTGCCTTAGGCATTGCTTACGGCAAATGTGACAAGATTGCTAAGATGATTCCGCTTGGCAAACAAGGCTTTGATATGACCATTGAAAAAGCTCTGCAAATATCCACAGAACTTTTTGAGGTCTACAAAAAAGATCCTGAAACAAAAAAAATAATTGATATTGCAACAAAGCTTGAAGGTGGTGCCAGACACGCATCTGTGCATGCTGCTGGTGTGGTCATTACCCCAACCAAACTAACTGATTACATGCCGCTGCAAAAAGAGCCAGATGGTGACCGTCTAATCACGCAATATGACATGTATTCTTTAGATGTTAATGCTAACGCTAAAGCAATCGGCGCTGTTAAAATAGATCTTCTGGGAATTAGAAATCTCTCAATCCTGGAAGAAGCAATTAAAATCGTTGAAGCAAGACATAGCACTAAAATAGATATTTACAACCTGCCGCATCCTGACAAAAAAACTTTTGAGCTGCTTTCAGAAGGACATACTTTCGGGGTTTTCCAAATGGGCTCTTCCGGCATGACCAGATACTTAAAAGAACTTCAGCCAAAAGACATTTTTGACATCATGGCAATGATTGCCCTTTACAGACCAGGTCCAATGCAATTCATCCCCTTGTTCATAGAACGCGCGCATAACCCAAAACTTGTCACATATCTAGATCCAGCTTTTGAGACTATCCTTAAACGCACCTATGGCGTCTTGGTATATCAAGATGACCTTTTGCAAATTGCGCATGATATTGCCGGGTACAGCTGGGAAGAGGTTGATAAGTTTAGGAAAGCGGTTGGAAAAAAGATCCCTGCTGAAATGGCCAAGCAAAGAGAAAAATTTGTTAAAGGTTGTGTAGAACATTCAAAATTTTCCCAAAGCAAGGCAGAAGAAATCTGGTCCTGGATAGAACCTTTCGCAGCCTATGGTTTTAACAAATCCCACTCAGCTTCCTACTCTACAGTTTCCTACCAAACTGCCTACATGAAAGCAAACTACACGGTTGAGTTCATGGCAGCAGTCATGACAGCAGAATCTGGGGACATTGTTAAAATCTATGAAGCTGTTGAAGAATGCAAAAAAATGGGCATTAATGTGCTCCCTCCTGATATTAACGAATCCCTAAATAATTTCACGGTCATTGATGAACACAATATCCGCTTTGGCTTGAATGCCATAAAAAACCTGGGTTATGATGTCATTTCTCAAATCAAGGAACAAAGAAAACTTAAAGGGAAGTTCAAAAACCTCAAAGACTTTTTAATGCGCATTGAAACTAAAAACTTTAACAAAAAGTCTTGGGAAGCTTTAGTTAAATCAGGGGCATTGGATATCTTTGGTGAACGCAATCAAATGCTTTTCAACACAGAAAATATTCTGGAATTTGTCAGGGACCACAACAAGATAAAACAGTCGGGACAAGAAAGCCTTTTTGGCGCTAGCTCTCAAGATAACTCAGATATCCGTCTGGCTGAAACAATAGCAGCCACTGATGACGAAAAGCTGCTCTGGGAAAAAGAACTCTTAGGTCTCTATGTTTCCTCCCATCCTTTGAATAACTACAAAAATGTTCTTTCGCAAATAATGAAAATTAGGGCTTTAAATGACGAAATGATAGATGCAACTGTTTCTGTTGGTGGAATCATTTCAAAACTAAAGAAAAGCTTAACCAAAAAACAAGAACCAATGGTCTTTTTAAACTTAGAAGATCAAAGTGGCAGCATTGAAGCGCTAGTTTTCCCTACTACTCTGCAAAGATTTGGCAGTTTCGTTGAATTAGAAAAAATAGTCCAGATATCTGGACGTCTTTCAGAAAAGGATGGTGAGTTTAAATTAATCGCAGAAGACATCAAAGAACTACCCAATGATGACCTTTACAAGATGAACCTTGATGATATTGAAAACAACAGCATTGTGGAAATATACCTGCCACAAAAAGTAAGCAGACAAACTATGGATTCCATGAAAACAATCTTAACCAGATTTCCAGGTAATGCTTCTGTAAATCTGCTCATAACTGATGCTTTGGGAACAACTGAAAAAACAATCAACACTAAGATAAAGGTTGGCTTTTCAGATTCCATGCTTGAAGAACTAAGGGCCTTAAAAGAAATTTCCAGGGTAGTTGTAAACAACGGGAGAGGATAAAAAACAGCAGACCGGGCTTGGTGTTGAAAAAACACCTTACCCGGTCTTAAGCTTCTGACGCTGTTCTCACACCCCGCCCTTCCCGGCGCAGGAAAGAACGAAACGGAAGAAGCGCTCATCACGATCGATGCTGGATGAACCCCGCAGATGAGCCCGGAAAAAGTCCCAAAGGCTCATGCCGCTGAGCTGGATCTCGTCGATCAGCTCATAGCAATGGTCCACCCAGCTGCCGTCCGCTCTCTTGTGCAAGAGGTTCTGCCAGATCCTCTTGGCAACCTCGACATGATCCGTGCGTTCCAGCGTGGTCTGCATAGCTCCTCCTCAAGAGCTTGCTGCGGTGGTGGGATACAACAGGAATACAGCAGCTAAGAATACACAATTGCATATAACTTGTAAAGTCTGATATACTAACAACAGTCCTTGAAGCAATGAAGCAGCCACCAACTGCAGAGCTTCAAACAATACAAAGTAAGTTTGGGTGGAACCGTTCAACATTGAACCCCAAAGCTAGTTCGCAAATTCCTTGCGTCCTTGCTTCGGGGTTTTATCTTTTAATCATATAAAAATATGCAAAACGAAAAACTACACAATTTAAGACATTCTCTTGCCCACATCTTGGCAAGTGCAGTGCTTGAAGCTTTTCCCAAAGCCCAGCTTGGCGTTGGTCCTGTAATTGAGCATGGCTTCTATTACGACTTCCTATTACCACGCGCGTTAACTCCTGAGGACTTAAACCGCTTAGAAAAAAGAATGCGTGAATTAATTCGTCAAAAACTTGAATTCAGACGCGAGGAAAAGACCTTTAAGGAAGCAAAGAGATTCTTTGAAGAAAAAAATCAACCTTTTAAAGTTGAACTCGTAGCAGACATTGAAAAGCACGGGACCACGGTTTTTAAAGACATTACTGGAGATCAAGGTTCAGAAAAAGAAAAACCAAGCCATGTCTCCATATATCACACGGGTAAATTCGTTGACCTCTGCCGCGGCGGACATGTTAACAATACTTCAGAAATTAAAACTGATGCTTTTAAGCTTGAAAAAACATCAGGCGCATACTGGCGCGGAGATCAAAAAAATCCACAGATGCAAAGAATCTATGGTCTGGCTTTTGAAACTAAGGAGCAGTTAGAAAAACACATCCAGCTTCAAGAAGAACTGGCCAAACGCGACCACAGGGTTTTGGGTCCAAAGCTTGGTTTGTTTCTTTTCAATGAGCTTTCTCCGGGAATCCCTTTCTACCAACCAAAAGGAATGATTGTTAGAAACGAGCTGGAAAAGTTTGTCAGAGAAATATCATATGGTCCAGGATACAGCGAAGTAAAACTTCCGCAAATGTTTGATGCTGAACTCTGGAAAACATCAGGGCACTGGCAGCATTTCAAAGAAGACATGTTTACTTTCAAAATAGAAGGCAAAGACTTTGCCTTGAAACCAATGAATTGTCCGGGACACATGCTTCTTTTCAAACAAGGTCTTTACTCCTACAAAGACCTGCCTTTAAGACTTGCTGAGATGAATACGCTCTTTAGAAACGAATTAAGCGGCGCGCTCGGCGGCATGACCAGAGTCAGAGCATTTGCTCAGGATGATTGCCATATTTTCCTAACACCAGATCAGGTTGCTAATGAAGTTGCAGAACTGCTTAAACGAACTCAGAAAATATACAAAATCTTTAACATGAAAATTGAGGATGTCTATCTTGCAACCATGCCTGAAAAAGCACTGGGCAGCAAAGAAGAGTGGAACAAAGCAGAAAACGCCCTTGCTGCTGCTTTGAAAAAAGCAAAGTGGAAGTATCAATTAAATCCAGGAGACGGCGCTTTCTATGGTCCAAAGATTGACATGAAGATTAAAGACTCCTTAGGAAGACAATGGCAGCTAGCAACCATTCAGCTTGATTTTCAGCAGCCAAAAAGATTTGGCTTAGAATATGTTGACAAAGACGGTTCAAAGAAAACCCCAATTGTCATTCACAGAGCACTCCTAGGCTCCTATGAACGCTTCATGGGCATCCTCATAGAACAATTTGCCGGAGCTTTCCCGCTTTGGCTTTCCCCTGTCCAAGTATCGATCTTACCAATATCAAAAAAGCAAAACAAATATGCCAAGGCTGTGGAAAAAGAACTAAACAGTCTTGTTCCTGGCATTCGTTTAGAGCTAGATGATCGTGATGAATCAATTGGTAAGAAAATCCGTGAAGCACAGATGAACAAATCCCCTTACATGCTAATTCTAGGCGAAAAAGAAATGAAATCTAAAAAAATATCAATTAGAACAAGGTCCCAAAAAGACCTTGGCGCCATGCTTTTAAAGAAGTTTGCCGAAAAAGTTAGACAAGAGATACTAAAGAAGCAATAACAGTGGTATAATTAGGGTGTTCCCCGAACGGAGGACACCACATGTGCTCGCGGACGATCATTCCCACTGCTTTCTCTCGGAGGTGATCTTTCGAGCCCTGCCACCTAGGGCCAAAAAGGTGGACGTCCACGACTGAAACAAAACGAGGACCGGCTGCGCTCGCGCGTGGCCGGTCCTCAAACATTTCACCAACTATTTAACTGTTACTGTTCCTCTCAAAGCAGGATGCAAATGGTCATGGAAACCAAAACTCCCTGTTTGCGTAAACTGATACCTGTAGTATTTTCCTGATTCTATTCCTTTCAAAGAATCAAAGCCGGCAAGATCAGTGTGTGTTGGGTGTGGATCTGATGCTGGCCAGTGCAAAGTGGTCTCTGTATTTGTGAACTGAATATAGTCACCTTTATTAATTGATATGGTTGCTGGAACAAAACCATCAGCTGTCATTTTAATCTCTAAAACTTCAGGAGTAGGTATAGCTTCAACATCGCTGCCATCTGAAAAATGTGTATCAGAGGGCTGATTAGGGGTAGGTGTATTAACTTGAGAAACTTCAACACCTGCTGCTTGTTTGTTTTCTGTGTTTTGTGTTTGTTCAGTCTTTGAGTTATCCTCTTTGTTTTGGACCTTTGTGTTGCAACCCGCTGCTAAAAGCGCGAGAGCTGCAAATGCTAAAACTATTTTTTGTTTCATAATTCCCTTTCTTTTTAAGTCTCAATATAATATACTAAGATTTGTAAAAAATCTATGTCTTCTCAACAACTTCCGAAAATATTAGCAATTGTAGGGCCTACTGCAACAGGAAAATCAGATCTGGCGGTTTTTCTTGCAAAAAAATTTAAGGGCGAGGTAATTTCTGCAGACTCGCGCCAAGTGTATAAAGGAATGGATTTAGGAAGCGGTAAGATAACGAAAAAAGAAATGCAAGGGGTTAAACACCATCTTTTAGATGTGGCTGATCCAAAAATTGCTTCCTACAATGTAACTAAGTTTAAAAAAGCTTCTGAAAAAGCAATCTCTGAAATATTAAAGAAAGGGAAAGTGCCGATCATTTGCGGTGGTACTGGCTTTTGGATTGACGCTCTTTGTCAAAACCAGTCTTTTTCAGAAGTTGCTCCTAACAAAGCCCTGCGCTTAAAACTTTCCCAACAATCAACAGAAAAACTTTTTGTCATGCTTTCTAAACTGGATCCGAAAAGAGCAAAAAACATTGATCCGAAAAACAAAAGAAGGTTGATCAGGGCTTTAGAAATTATCAAAGCAACAAAAAAATCTGCTTACAGTAATCTTCAGAATCCTCCAAAATACCAAACCCTCTATATTGGCTTGGATATGCCCACGGAAAAACTCATGCAGAAAATATCCAAGCGCTTAGATCTGCGCCTTAAAAAAGGAATGATTGCAGAAGTAAAAAGACTGCACAAAAACGGAGTTTCTTGGAAGACTCTGGAAAACTTTGGTTTAGAATATCGTTTTGTTGCAGAGTCCTTGCAAGGTAAGATATCTAAAGAACAAATGAAAGAGCTTCTTTTAATCGCAGTGAAAAAGTATGCCAAAAGACAACGCACTTGGTTTAAGAGAAACAAGGAAATTAACTGGCTTGATCCAAACAAAAAAAGCAGCTTTTTAAAAGCAGCTTTAAAAACTAAAAACTTTTTAAAAGAAGCGGTTTAAGCTGCTTCTTGCCTTGGTTGTTCTGTTTCTCCTCTTGAAAGCAGGGATTGAATAACAAGACTTATAACCCTTTTCTGATTCATGTTCAGATCTTCTTTGGAACGAAGCGCTTCTGTAATTAAACGCTTTTGTTCAGCGCTTTCTCCGTCCCAGTAACTAATACCAAGATACGTTGCAATATTGTTAGCAATCATTTCAAGATCACCATTCTTGGCAATTGTTGCTTGATCAAAGTATTCCTTAACATCACCTAAAACTCGCGCCTTAAACTCAACCGGATCTGTTGGATGCGGTCTGTACTCAGCTCTGTGTGGATCATATATATTTGTAGGCTCTTCTGCTGCTTGACCTTCCTTAAACATATTTACTCCAGTCTTTTCTTTAATATTTCATTAACCAAAGAGGGGTTGCCTTTACCTTTTAATTCTTTCATAGCCATACCAACCAAGAAACCAAAGGATTTTTGCTGACCTGCTTTGTAATCCAAGACAGCCTTTTCATTTGCTTTGATAACTTGATCAACAGCGCTTTCAATGGCAGCTGTATCACTGATCTGGGATAGTCCTAAATCTTCAATGATGTGATCAGGCTCTCCGCCATGCTCAAACATCTTTGCAAAGACTTGTTTGGCTGCTGTTACGCTAATCTTAGCATCTGCGATGTGTTTCAACAATTCAGCAAAGTTTTCCTGAGTAATCCTACTTTCTGAGGGGTTGATCTTAGCTGCGTTTAAAAGCGCGGAAAAATCCTGCAAACACCAATTTGCAGCCATTTTAACAAGCTTTAACAAATCTTCTTTAGAACGATCTGCTTGAATCCAAGCTTGTATTTCAGAAACAACTTCCTCAAAATACTCGGTTAATTCTTTCCAGTTAACAAGATTTTGAATATCTTCATCTGGCAAAGCATATTCTTCCTTAAAACGCTGACGTTTTGCAGCAGGAAGTTCAGGCAATGAAGTTTTAAGGTTCGAAATATATTCTTCAGAAAGCTTTAAAACTGGTAAATCCGGATCTGGAAAATATCTGTAATCATTAGCTTCTTCCTTGCTTCTTTGTTCCACTGTTTGTGATGCTTTTTCATTCCAACCCATGGTCACCTGTTTTGGTGTCTGCCCTTCTGAAAGCATCTCAATGTGCCTTTGGATTTCATACTCAATGGCTGCTTCTGCAAACTTAAACGAGTTTATATTCTTAACCTCAACTTTATAATTTGGTAGTTCTTGCTGTCCTGGTTTTCTCACTGAAATATTTGGTTCCAAACGCATGGTCCCCTTTTCCATGTCAGCAGAGCCTGCACCAATATATCTGACTATATTTCTTAATTCTTCCAAGAAAATCCTTGCTTCTTTTGCTGATGTAATATCAGGCTCTGTAACAATTTCCATTAAGGGAGTGCCTGCGCGATTGTAATCAACCAAAGAATACCCCAAACCTTCTGGATGGATATTTTTACCGGCATCTTCTTCTAAATGCGCTCTACGAATACGGATTCTTTTAACAACACCATCAACATTGATATCTAAATACCCATGCTCTGCAATTGGTTTGTCATACTGCGAAATCTGATAGCCTTTGGGAAGATCTGGATAGAAGTAGGATTTGCGGTCAAACTTGGAACTGTTTGCAATCTTACAATTCAGCGCCAAACCAAGCAGGGTTCCTAAACGAATTGCTTCTTTGTTGGCAACAGGAAGGGTTCCTGGTTGAGCTGTGCAAACCTCGCAAATGTTTGTGTTAGGAACAGTCTCATCCGGATTGTTCGGAGAATCACAAAACATCTTACTCTTAGTTTTTAACTGCACGTGAATCTCAAGACCAATTACCGGGGTATATGAATTTGTGTTGTTCTTTTCTGTCATGTTATGCTCCAAACCCTTTAGGGTATTTTTTATGCCAATCAGTTATTGTCTGATATGCATGTCCAATATTGAAAACGTTTTGCTCACCCCACTGCGACCCTATAATCTGCAAACCAACAGGCATTTCTACATCACCATCCTCTGCTTTTGCAAAACCGCAAGGGATAGACAAAGCAGGCAGCCCTGCCATAGATGCTGGAATATTTAACTGATCAGCAATATATCCAAACAAAGGATTGTCCTTAGCGCTACCAATCTTTTGAGCAACATTAGGAACTGATGCGCAAACCAAAGCATCAACTTTTTTAAAAACCTCATCAAATTCATTAACTAAAAGTCTGCGCACTTTTTGCGCTTTAAGGTAATAGGCGTCATAGTAGCCGGCTGAAAGAGCGTAAGCTCCGGTTAAAATACGGCGCTTTGCTTCATCGCCAAAACCCTCTTCACGACTTTGATCATATATGTCTGACAAATCTTTTGCTGAATCAGAACGGTGTCCATACCTAATACCGTCAAAACGAGCAAGGTTAGAAGAAATTTCTGCTGGTGTGACTATGGCATAGACTAAAGAACCATATTTTGTTAAAGGCAATGAAACTTCTACAATTTCAGCACCAAGTTCTTTTAATTTTGCAATTGCTTCATGGATTCTTGCTTCTACTTCAGGCTGCATGCCTTCTACAAAATATTCTTTAGGCACGCCAATTCTTACTCCTTTTAAATCAGAGCGAAGATTTGCCGCATAGTTTGGTATGTCCTTAACACTTGTTGTTGAGTCTTTCAAATCATGACCTGAAAGAATTTCTGCACTTATGGCTAAATCTTTAACGCTCCTGGCAATTGTTCCAGGGCTATCATTTGAAGAGGTCATGGCAATGACACCATATCTTGAAACTCTGCCATATGTTGGTTTCCAGCCGCAAACTCCGCACAAAGAAGCAGGCTGCCTAATTGAGCCACCTGTTTCTGTAGCTAGAGCAAAAGGAACAAGTCCTGCTGCAACTGCAGCAGCAGAGCCTCCGGATGATCCACCCGGGATTCTTGAAACATCCCAAGGATTTTTACTTGGGCCATATGCGGATGTTTCTGTTGAAGAGCCGTGCGCAAATTCATCAAGATTTGTTTTACCGAGAAGAACTGATTTTTCACTCTTTAACTTTTCAACTGCAGTGGCATCAAACACCGGCACAAACTTGTCCAAAATCTTTGAAGAAGCTGTGGTTCTAATACCCTTGGTTGAAAACAAATCTTTGGCAGCATAGGGAATGCCTGTGAGTAAAGAAGCGTTTGGATCTGATGCTAAAACCTTGTCTGCATCTTGTGCCTGACCCAGCGCCTCTTCTTCTGTAACTGTTAGAAAAGCGTTTAAACCAGACTCACCGTCATATTCTTTAATGCGCTGCAAAAAATATTTCGTCAGTTCAACAGACGAAATCTCTTTGTTGCGTAATTTCTCAGCAAGCTCGCTGATTTCTAAAAAAGCTAATTCCATTACAAAATACTTTTAATCTTTAAAAAGTCATCTTTGCGTTCAGGAAATGATGCGATGATGGCATCTCGGTACTCGCTTAATTTTGCATGGTCTTCTCTCAAAACATTTTCTAAGCCCGTAACCTGCGAGATTTCTTCAACGCCTTCTGTGTTTACTTTCTCAAGCTCTGAAACATAGTCTAAAACAACAGAGAGTTCTTTCCTAAACTTCTCTACCTCATTATCACTCAACTTTATGCGGGCCAATCCGGCTATTTTTCGGACTTCTTCTGCTGTTAAAATCATATTTTTACTGAATTATTATACTACAAAAAGACCTGGAATGAAAACTTAAAAAGCCTTTCAAACCCGCTATTCTAAAGCCAGTTGTATTTGTTTTTCTAAAAACTCAGGAAAGCTTAAACCAATGGCTGCTGCTTCTTTAGGGCAAAGGCTTTCCTTAGTTTGCCCTGGCAGCGTGTTTATTTCTAAAAAATAGAGCTTGGTGCCATCAGAAATGAAGTCAGAACGTGTTAGCCCCCTGCATCCTAAAAGCTTGTGGGCTAAAACCGATGCTTCCTGTACCTCTTTAGTAAGTTCTTCAGAAATTCTAGCTGGACATATTTCATCGCTTTCTTTTTGATATTTAGCAGCATAATCAAAAAACTGCTTGTGCGGCACTATCTCAATCGGCGGCAGAGCAAGAAGTTCTGATCCCGTGTTTCCCAAAACACCGGAAGTTAATTCTTTTCCCTTAATGTATTCTTCAACTAAAATTAAAGAGTCTTCTTTAAAAGCTTTTTCCCAACCTTCTTTAAAATCATCTTCACTCTGACAAATGGTTACGCCAACACTTGAACCTGATTCATTTGGTTTAACAACACATGGAAAAGAAACCTTGCCTTTAACTTCTAACAAAGCTTTTTCAAAATCGACAGCTTTAGAAAAAGAAACCATCTTGGGAATATTTAAACCACTCTCAGACAAAAATCCGGAACATCTGATCTTGTCCATGCCAAAAGCAGAAGCAAGAACTCCGGATCCTGTATATTTAATCCCCAAATATTCCAAAACAGCTTGAGTCCTGCCATCTTCACCGAATTTTCCGTGTAAAGCAATGAAAGCAACATCAGGCTTATTTTGCTTTAACTCTTCAATCCAATTCAAATCAGCATTGACCTCTACTTTGTTAACCTCGTATTTATCACTCGGCAAATTTGTAACTATTTGTTCTGCGGTATTAAGAGAAACTTCCCTCTCGTTAGAAATTCCTCCTGCTAACACAGCAATTTTTAATTTACTCATTCAAGTCCTTTTGAAACAAAGCATCTAACTGCTTTCTTAATTCTTCTGAAGCAACTAATTTTGTCTTTCTGTCCAAGTTTTGCAAAACCCTTAATACTCTTTCATTAACAGGATTCAATCCTCTTAAGAAAACAAAGGCATTGTTTTCATTCAAAACATTCGCAACCTCCCAGGAAAGATGTTCAACTCCATCCAAGTTTATTATCCCCGGATATTTACAGACAACTGCTGCTGCTTCCGGATCTTTTAACTCTTTAAGAAAACTTAAATCCATTTCAGGACGCGGCGTCTCCCCTACTTTCTTCCCCATGTAATGCGCATAGATTTCATGAGCCATAGCAGCGTTAAAAACACCAGTTTCTGCGTATTGTTCCCTGATGGGTTTGTTTGCCAAAGCAATGACTCTTCGCTCCTCTTCCTTACGCGCCTCTGCTTCTGCGTCCAGCTTTTCTTGTTCATCCTTAAAAAGGTCGAGCTGATCTGTCTCTGCGTTGCCATCAGGATAGAGCCTGATAATCTCAGGATCGTTAGGATCTGGGGCAAATTGTCTTTCAGTATTTTTACTCATATATATTCAATGATATATACAAAAGGGTTAATAATCAAACCTAAACAAAGCAAAGACCGTTCACACCTGGATGGCATGAACGGTCTTGCTTGTAGGAAAACCTGCGTGACGTGTATGACTGCGTCGTCGGATGACGAATTCAGCCAATTGGCACAAAGCTTTTTGTAAAACAGCTTTTGATCCCTTAAACCTAGTGCCTACGGTTATTTACTATGCCATATCATAACAAATTCTTTTCAAAACCAATCCTATCCTTGCCCATGTATGCTCTCAATACTTCAGGAACAATGATTGTTCCATCTTCTTGCTGATAATTCTCAAATATTGCAATTAACGTGCGTGATATAGCAATTGCTGTACCATTTAGCATATGCAAGTACTCAATCTTTCCGTTTTTTCTGCGAACCCTGATTTTTAAATTTCTGGCTTGGTAATCTGTACAGTTCGATGTCGATGTCACCTCTCCGTAATCATTACGTCCTGGCATCCATGCTTCGATATCATATTTTTTCGCAGCAATGGCGCCAAGATCAGCAGTGCACATTTCCAAAACACGGTACGGAATACCCAAGCCTTGATAAATCTTCTCTTCCAGTCCTAAAAGATAACCATGCAAAGCTTCTGACTCTTCAGGCAGGCAATAAACAAACATTTCCGCTTTAGTAAACTGGTGCACACGATAAAGACCGTTAGAATACTTACCATAGGCTCCCGCTTCCTGCCTAAATGCGTGGGAGTACCCTATATACTTTAACGGCAAATTTTCCTCAGGTATAATTTCATCAGCGTATAGCCCGGCTATAGTAACTTCAGCAGTAGCAATTAAACCCAAATCCTCGCCTTCAATCGTATAAATCTGGGCTTCGTCGCCTTTAGGTATATATCCTGTGCCTAAATAATATCGGGATTTTGCCAAGTCTGGCGTTATGATAGGCACAAAACCTTCTTTGACAAGTAATCTAAAAGCATAATCAACTAAAGCAAACTCAAGAAAGACAATATCTCCAAGCAGGAAATAAAATTGGGAGCCTGTAACTTTTGCGCCTGCTTCAAAATTTAAAAGGTCGAGGGCTTTACCCAGCTCAAAGTGTGTTTTTGGCTTAAAAGCAAAATTCGGTTTTGTGCCAAAGGTTTTCAACACTTTGTTGTCATTTTCGGTTTTCCCTATTGGTACGTCATCTAAAGGTAAATTTGGAATACCATTAAGTAATTGCGAAACTTTCTCTTCCTTTTTCTTAAGGGTGTTTTCTAACTTCTGTAAAGCAATTTTAATTTGTTTTGCTTCTTCACGACTGGCATCATCTATTGATATTTCATTGCGGCGTTTTCTTAAGTCCTCAGACTCTGCCAACAATTTTCTATACTCTGAATCTGCCACGATAAAATCATCAACGAGCGATGGATCATATCCTTTTGTCGCTATTTTCTTTTTTACTAATTCCTGATTGTCTCGTACTAATTTAATATCTATCATATACTTTTACTCACGACTAGCGAGCCTTATTAAATTATTATTAAATTGATTGGTTGAGTTTTCTAAAAAATTTTTAGTACTAACTTGTAAATTTGATAAACTACCAAGCTGATGTATCTTTTCTAATAAAACATCAAGAAAAAAATGATTTTCTCGGGAGCAAGACAACTTTATCTCATTAAGTGCCTCCACTAAAACTGGTTTTATTGCTTGATTCCAGAACTCAAACGACTCCTTGTCAACTGTATTAAGTTTTTGGCTCATATCGGGAACGTTCTCAAACTTATAAGGCAAGCCTTCAAGCAATTTCCAAACTTTACCGTTATTCAAAGCATTTTCTACTAACAAAATCATACCCGGCACTAAAAGAATAGTTGGATTATCCAGGTATCTCAGTTCAATATAATCCTTTATACGTATATCTGTAAAGATGGTTGAATTATGAAAAATATATGACTCAAGATCAAGACTGTCCATTAAATTACGAAAAGGCTCTGCAGGCACTGCTTTATACCGTTTATTGACAACATCAAAAATAACTGGTGCATCCAAAACTTTTTCTATATAATCTTCTATTATCCACCGTCCATTTATCCAAAAATTTTTTCCTGGGTCACCACAGCGTTTTGGATCGGTATTTTTCCATATTACATCTCGGAAAGAACGAAAACCTGTGTCTTTATTTTTATGAACACGCGAATTTGATGAAAGTGCAAGTAAAACAGGCTTAAGAAAAAGCAGTCTATTTACTTTTTCTTCCAAATCTTGCTTGGACCCATAACTAATAGTAAGCTGTAGCGAATTTGTATTACGCATCATTGTACTACCGAGAGTACCAGTTTTAGAAAAATATTTATTCATAATCTTATACCGATCGGTAGCTAACATAAAAGTATCTTTAATGTCACCAGCAGGAAATAAAGAGACATCGCTTAATTTTAAACCAAGCTTTTTACAAAAGCTTTTATACAGTTTAAGTAGTCCAAAAAAATCCTTAATTAAAGTATCAGCGTTTTTATTCCGTTTTGTGCTATATTCTAGCTGGAAACCAGGCTCAAAAGTAAATTTAGATCCATTTTTTTCAACACCAATTGTTTTTTTAAGATCCAATTTTTTGAAATTTTCTACCTCTCTTAAATAGTTCAAAAGATTCTGTAACTTGCCTTTCCGTCCCTGTTCTAAAAATAATCTTTGATATTTGTCACCCAAACAAAAAATCTCTAATTCAAAACCACGGTTATTGTTTTTTTCTCCACCTAAATGATACTTTAAAATTTCTTTCTTAGTAAGCATAATTATCTAAGTTTGAGCTTATCAATCTCTGTGATGATTAGCTTATAAAACTCCCTTGCTGGGTCACGTCCAACGACTTCAAAAATGTCTTCATAATATCCAGGGAAAGTATTCTCATCTATAATAATTGGTTTACCTTGATATAAAATCATATCAAATCCGATGACCTCAGCACCTATAGCATAATAAGCTTTCAATGCTTCGTCCTTATACAACTGCGGCACTTCACAACTTTCTACATCACCACCTATTTCGTTTGCATCATATACTTTAGTAATACCATTACCCATCTCAACTAGTTTTGTTTTTCTTTTTCTATAGCCGTACATTATTTCTGCGTTTACCATAGTTACACTGATCCAGTTATCATGACTATTATCATAAAATCTTTCGAGCATATATGCTTTGTCTGGCGTGATGCCAGTGGTACTGTAGATATAATCAACTACATCTCGCAACATAGCAAAGCTACTTATCAAAGTAACTCCCTTTCCAAAACCTCCCCGCCTAGGTTTAAGCACTGCAAGCCCCCATTCGTCCAATATCTTCTCTACTCCGGAAAAATTCTTGTAATCAAACAAGACGGTTTCGGCTACTAACCCACCGGCTCTTTTTATAGCCAGATGAGACGCATACTTATCTAAACCCAACTCAAAACTTTGCGGATTTATCACCACTTTAATATCTTTTGCAAGCGTTTTTAGTACATCAAGATCATAACTACCAACACTTCTATCGATCTCACAATACCAAAAGAAAATATCAAGATCGTTCAAACAAAAATCACCTACATAGACTTTACCGTCTCGAATCAAAGAATCCCTAAAATCCAAATCAAAATAAATATCGACTCCTTTTGTACTTCTTATCAATTCCACGAGTCTTTGTTGTGTGGTCAAAGGAAGCCGCCCTATTCCTGCGGAATGGATCGAAGCTTTCTGTCCTTTAGGGACTGGTAATGGTATGAATACACCTACTTTAATTTTTTTCATTCTTTTTTATGTCATTTAACACTGAAAGAATGACATCCGCAATATAATCAATATGAACTTTTCGGAAAGATACTGGCAGCCTCATATCGCACGTTAGCTCCAGCAAATTCCTTGTTTTTTCTAATGGGAAAGAATTTTGAAAGTACTTCCAGTTCCAAAAAAATCTTGCATTATCTTCATGTACCCCAAACACATACAATGACACCCCTTTATCTCGGACCTTATTCATAAATTCTTTTGCTTCTTTTAGGCTCAGATTACATAATTTAAATTGTATTGAATCTGGAGCCATTCTCTCTCTTGGATCTATTTTGGGAATACTAATATTTTTTGAAGTAGCAAGTCTGTTTATTAAAAATTTATAGTTTTTATTATATATAGCTACCTTGTCTTCTATTTTTTTAATTTGGGGTCTAATTATAGCAGCTGATATATTATGCAGTCGTAAATTAAAAGCTGGTAAAGTATTTTTGTATAGTTCAAAAAACTTACTCTTTACAAAATGCTTTTCATACATCTTTTCATATGCACCAGATAAAAAGATTGCTTTCACAATAATCTCTTCATCGTCTGTTACTAACAGCCCTCCTTCGCCACCATTAATAATTTTATAAGACTGAAAACTATAACAACCAACCTTGCCAAAAGTTCCTACTGGCTGACCGTTCCATAACACCCCCAAGCTATGAGCTGCATCTTCAATAAGAATTATATTTTTTTCTTTACAAAGCTTCACAATACGTTCCAAATCTGCAGTGTGCCCTCGCATATGTGATAAAAGTAAAGCCTTAGTTTCTGACGATATTTTTTTCCTCAAATCATCAACGTCTATACAATATCTCTCGTTACATTCAACCAACACGGGGACGGCGCCAGCATGTATAATAGCGCTTGGAACTGCTGTGAATGTAAATGCGGGTACTAAAACTTTATCACCAGGTCTAACACCACAACTAATTAAAGAAAGAAACATTGCGCTACTACAAGAATTTAGCGCAAGTGCATATTTAACTCCGAGATATTTTGTAAAATCCCTTTCTAATAAAGCAGTCTCTGAGTCAGCTGGTTTGTTACCAATATAACGAAATAAATTTGCGTTTTTCAGAATCTTATTCACTCTTAAAAACACATCTTTCGGCATTGGATCAGCTTTATGAAAATCATCAATCCCAGGCTTTTTAAATTTTCCTCTTGGTTTTTTTAGCGAATCTTTATTACTTCTTGATTTATTCATGATTTTATTGACTTTTAAAACATAAAAACTCCAAAACACTATGCACTGCAACAACATTAAAAATTATATAACTTGATAACAGAATAAGCTGTTCTCATAATTTTTACAAGGAATGACCAACACTTAATACCTCAAAAAATACGAAAATATTGACAAATATAATTAATCGCACAGGTAGCAAAGCAAAGACCGTTCACACCTGGATGGCATGAACGGTCTTGCGAGTGGAAGATTATAAAATCACAAACCTGAACTTGAGCGGTTCCTCAGGCCGCTCAGAATTCTTCAGGTATATGTCTCTTACCGCCTTGAATGTCCCATTCCCCCAAGTAGTTACCCCAATCCCGTATTCGTTGGGATTGTGGAACTGCGTGGGGTTGGTTATGAATGGAGTGGGTGTTTCGCCTTCAATTGCCACAGTGAACATGGTGCCCTTGAAATCGACACCATTGAGGGAAGTGACAGAATTTCCTGAACAGTTCACAACCAAGATCCCGGTCCAGCCAAGGGCAACGCTGTCCGGCGTAATGCTCGAACACTTCAGCGTCGGTACCACAAGCTTCAGCGTGACGCTGGTCGTGACAGTTGAACCGTCCTGACCAAGACAGGAGACCTGGATGGTCGCCTGTCGCTTCCCGTTTGTTAGCACAGGCATGGTGCTGCCCGGGCTGTAAACGAGCGTGTCAGCGCTGATTGAAGCCGTGGCTTTCACGGTGTTGGGATCAGCTGTTGTGAACGTGCCGTTGAAAACCGGCGCGCTGCACGAGCTGATGTTCTGCTTGCGCAGTGGCAACTTCATGGTGCTGTTAAGCACAACTCCGCTGTCAGGGACTGCGCTGACATCAACAGTGACTTCCGGCTTCCCAACGACGTTCACCGTGAGGCGAAGCGTAACAGCACCGCCGTTGCCGATGAAGGTGTAGACTGTTGCCTTGGAAGGCGACAGCTTCACCGTAGCATTGGGTTCTACTGTGACGCCGTTAACGTAGATGGGATCGTTGTCCGCCCGAACAGTTACTGACGTGCAGTTCTGGAAGTTCAAGACCACAGAGGTGGTCTGTCCAGTGTTGATGGTGACCTGTTCAGCAGGACTGATCGTCCCGCTGCAGGTTTTGATGACGGGGGTGGTTGGAACTTCCCCGCCGCAAGCACAAAGAAACAGGCTTGCTGAGAGCAGCAAGTAAATCTTCCGCATATGCCCTCCTATGGGTTGGGAAGTTCTGTTGGCTGCAAAAAACAATGCAGACCAATCGTGTCTGCATTGTAAAATATTATTCAATTTTTGTCAAGGAATTTAAGAGAAAACCTGTGTTTATGCTACTTTATCTCAATCTTTGCTGGGGTTTGATACTCAAAAATAACTGTAGGAGCAGGATTAACTGAGTTCGCGCTAAATCCATATGTTCCTTTCAAGTATGCTTTTATGGTATTCCCCTGTGAATCTTTAGCTGTTGTGTTAACAGGCGAAGTCATACCAATAAACTTTCCATCACCACAAGGCACAGACACGTTATTCATATCCCCAGAAACATTAATTGTTTGTGTTCCGTAAAGATCATACTTATACGTAGCAGACTCAAAACCAACATCCTGAGCTAAACCGCTATTTAATCTCCTGCCTGTGCTTATATGACACACTGGTGCAGCATAACTTGCAACCGCAACTTTTTCAATGGCTATCGTTCCGTTTGGCGCGGTGCTCCAGGCATCAATGTAATAAGTCATGGACGTGACAACACTGGACATTTCATTGGCAGCCGTGGTTGCTGATATGATGCCAGTATAATTCGAGGTTTGGGATAATTTCGATGTGCCGCTAAAGCCAAAGTAGCCACCAGTGATCTTTGCATCAGTACAGTTAGCTATATTAAAGCTTACTGTTACGCTTAAATCAGGATTAACCACAGCAGATTGATTTGTAATTTCACAAGCAGCTGTTTTAATAATAGTCACTTTCTGTTGTGGTTCATTTGGAGCTGTGAAGAGATAGTAATCCGTGCTGGCAGCAGTAACATTAACAAGATAACCATCGGTCGGATTGTTTACAGGGACAGAGATAAAAGCGTTGGTTGGGTCAATTATATATGCATTAGCGCAATTAGTGGTTGTCCAATATAACTTGCTGGCATCAATTGTCGGATTAGGTGATGCTGTGAAAGTATTTATCGCGCAAGGAGCAGAACTGACAGTGATGGTAACTGAAGCAGTGGCCGCACCAAAAGATCCTGTGATGGTATAGGTTGTGGTGGCTGTTGGGGTTACGGTTTTGCTTGTAAGTCCGGTAACATCGCCAACACCTTGATCAATGGACAAGCTTGAACAATTTTGAGCTGACCATGTCAATATTACAGAAGAGCCACTGGCAACTGTTAAGGTTGTGGACGTAAAATTACTTAAAACACACGAATTACCACCTTGAGTAACAGGGATGGTAATACTAGCTACAGTTGTACCAGTTTCATCTACCAAGAGATAGGTCGGATTAGTGCCTGTATATAACAAAGGAGCTGTGGTGTAGCTATCTATGGCATAAATGCTTGTGTATAACGGGTCAGTCAAAAAACGTCCGGACTGCAAGTAAATAGTTACTGAGGCGCATCCTGTTTGCGTCCAACCAATTGTGGCTGTATTCCCTGAGGCAACCACACTAGGGGTTGCCACAAGCGAATCAATGACACAATTGCCGGCTTGAGCTGATTTTGGAACAAAATTCAAAGAACCTAAAAGCAAAGCTGAAATAATTAACAAAGAGAAGTTTGATTTAAAAAACTTTCGCGTAAAATTAAGAGTTCGCATTGATTATTTTCCTTTCTTCACAGCGCTAATAATAATTTGTGAAGTAGTATCTGTTAATTTTTGTACAAGAACATTTACATCCCCCTCGGATTTTGTACCATAAATATTAGCAACTGTTGGTTGCAACCTTTGATTAACAATTACATAATTATTCCCTCTAAGGTATTTATCCGCCTTTAAATACGCGATAATTACCTGGTCTTTTGATGTATATTCTGCCACGTATTGCTTAGCAGAACTGCCATAATCAATTGAGTAACTTTCTGTAATTTCTTTAGCATCAAAAATTAAATCCTTTGGAAATCCTTCAATAACCTGCCCTGCGAAAGCGTCTGTTCTAGGAAAGACCTTTGGTTTGTTAGCTTGGTTGTACCAGTATGTTAATCCTGCCAAAAGCACAATCAAGACAATGATTGCCAAAAAACGCATTAATTGCGCGTTTTTATCTGTATATTCCATATATGATGATGTTTAATTTTATGTTTGTGTCGCACTGTTTCCCCTCTCTAAACTATATATCAAATATACCATAGGGAAACAACAATCACAAACTTGTATTACACATTTAAAATGAGGGTTAATCAACCGAGAAGACCCAAAAACTTTGCAAAACTTTCTGGTCTAAAACCCTTGCTTTGGAAAGAACGTGCAAGTTGTTCTTTAGTTTTTCTTGCTGACTGTCTTAAAACTCTTTGTGCAATCTCTTCTTCTTTCTTAACACTAAATCCCTTAAGTAATCTTGATATCTCTTTTTCAGGTATTTTTTTTAGCATGAGTTTCTTTTTAACACCATAGTATCCAAAGTTTTTAAAGCGCAACAGATTTTCAAAATATGTTTCAGCAAACAAAGCGTCGTTTAAATATCCAAGTTCTGTTAAACGATCTATTGTTTGAATAATTTCTTTTTGGTCGTAGTTTTTTCTTTGAAGTTTGTCCCGCAATTGCTCTGTGCCCTGCGCCCTTAAGGAAACCAGATACAGCGCATATTCTTTACAGGGCATTTTCTCGCGAAGTTTTTTTACTCGCTCTTCTAAAGGATTAATTTTGCGTTTTGACACTGAATATTGCATAAAATATAATGGGTCTATGAATAATTTTGCCTTTATCCTTGAACGGCTATCAACAAGGGCCAAAAATGCCTTGATTGCCGCTCAATTAATATCCGAGCAGTTAAAACACGACCACATCGGCACCGAGCATCTTCTCTATGGCATTATATCAGAACGCAGCTCTTTTGCTTCAGAAATACTGCTTAAAAACAACATTGATCTAACAGTCATGAAAGATGAGCTGGAAAAAGTAAACCAAGGTCACACAACCATAGCCTGGAAACCGATTCTTTCTGAAAATATTAAAAACACCATTGAAAAAGCAGCAGTTGCTGCAACTAGATATCAATACCAATTCATTGGTACAGAACACTTCCTTTACGGGATATTAGACATTGAAGCAAACAGGGCCAAAGTAATACTAGCTAAATTAGGAGTTGAGGTGACAGAACTGCAAAAAAACTTAATCCAAGTCTTTGAAAACGTTGCCAAGTTTCCAAGCATGCTGGATGACAATGTTGCCCCAAGCGGTCCTTTGAGCCAAGCTGGAGAACGTTCAAACTTTGGTTTTGGTGATGACAATGATTCTGGAGCAAACATTTCAGGAAACAACATGCGCAACCCAATGAGCGCTCAAACAGCTGTGGGCATGAAAGGCTCAGCGCTTGATTACTTTACAACAGATTTAACTAAAAAAGCGGCACAAGGGAAAATAGATCCTGTGGTTGGGCGAAAAAAAGAAATTGACCGCATGGTTTCAATACTTAACCGCAGAACAAAAAACAACCCAGTGTTAATCGGTGAACCAGGGGTTGGCAAAACCGCGATTGTTGAAGGACTTGCTTTGGCCATAGTTAAACATGAGGTACCGGATTCTTTGCTTGATAAAAAGATACTGGCGCTTGACCTTGCTTTAATAGTTGCAGGTTCAATGTTTAGAGGAGAGTTTGAATCAAGATTAAAACAAATCATTGATGAAATACGAGACAACCCAAAAATCATTCTCTTCATTGATGAATTACACACTGTTGTGGGAGCTGGTGCAACCACAGGCTCACTGGATGCGGCAAACATCCTTAAACCAGCTTTAGCCAGAGGGGAACTTCACGCCATTGGAGCAACCACACTTTCAGAATACAAAAAACACATTGAACATGATGCGGCCTTAGAAAGACGCTTCCAACCAATTGTTGTTGATGAACCATCACAAGACGAAGCCATTGAAATATTAAAAGGCTTAAGACCAAACTACGAAAAGCATCACAAAATCACAATCACTGACGATGCCATAAAAGCAGCGGTTGAATTAAGCAGCAGATACATCCAAGATCGATATCTTCCTGACAAAGCTGTTGATTTAATAGACGAAACCGCAGCTTACTTAAAAACTGTTGGCGTTAATTCTAAGTCTTTGAGAACCATCAAAAAACTGGAAACAGAGCTTGAAGAACTGGAGGATGAAAAAACAAAAGCAGTTCTTGCTCAAGATTTTGTCACAGCAGAACACTTAAGAATTCAAGGGGAAAAACTGCACAAACAAATCTCTGATCTTTCCAGAACCATAAATCAGGTGCAGAACGTTATTGCGGATTCAAAAAACAAACACAGACAGGAAATATCAGTTTCAGACATTGCCAAAACAGTTGCCACCATGACTGGTATTCCCCTAACCAAACTTGTTAAAACAGAGTCTGCCAAACTAACCAATCTTGAAGAGATCTTACAAACCAAAATCATCGGACAAAAAGAAGCTGTTGATGTCATAGCAAAATCAATACGCAGATCAAGAGCAGGAGTTACTTCCCCAAAACGTCCGCTGGGATCTTTTATCTTCTTAGGACCAACTGGGGTTGGTAAAACAGAAACAGCAAAAGTCTTGGCAAGAGAAGTCTTTGAAGATGAGGATGCTTTAATCCGTGTGGATATGTCTGAGTTCATGGAAAAACACAATGTTTCAAGATTAATCGGAGCACCAGCAGGATATGTTGGCTATGAAGAAGGCGGCAGATTAACAGAAGCAGTCCGAAGAAAACCATACAGCGTCATTCTTTTTGATGAAATGGAAAAAGCGCATCCTGATGTTTTCAACATTCTCCTGCAAATCCTAGAAGAAGGACAACTAACTGATGCATCAGGGAGGAAGATAAACTTCAGAAATACCATCATAATCATGACATCAAACATTGGTTTGCATGATTTAAACCTTCAGGCTGCCAAGATTGGTTTTGAAGAAACAACAACAAAGCACAAAGACAGCTCTAAATTTGAAGCTGAATACAATCAGTTAAAAGAAAAGGTTACACAGGCACTCCGTGAACAATACAGGCCTGAATTCATCAACCGCATTGACAAGATCGTGGTCTTTAAACCTTTGGGGTATGAGGAAATTAAAAAGATCACAGAACTGCAATTAAAAGAGCTTGTAGAACATCTTAAAACACAGGAAATAACCCTGCAAACAAGCCCAAAGGTTATTAAGTTCATTTCAGACAAAAGCTTTGATCCAAGTCAGGGAGCACGTTTGGTCAGAAGAAACATCCAGGATTTAATTGAAGATCCGCTCGCTGAAAAACTAATTACCAGCAAATTCAAACAAGGTTCAAACATTAAAATATCAGTCTCAAAAGAAAAGTTAATCTTTGCTTAATGCAAAATTAACAAATATTTAATGATCCTGGCGTATATATAGCATGCGCCAGGATTTTAAATTAAGCACCCAAAGATTAAACCTTCAACTGTTGGAAATGCTCTTCCCTACTCTTTGCGTTGGTTGCAGAGAATACGGCATGCTCCTTTGCAGAAATTGTTGGAATACCATTGAGTTTTTAGAAGATCAAAACAAGCAAATACTATCTGCTTGTTCTTCAAGACAACCACTAATACGAAAAATCTTTAATGCCTTTAATTGTCAGTTAATCAAAGGCTTAGATGTAACCTGTGCTGAAATCATGTTTAAGTTTCTCCTTGAAAGACAAGAACTGCCTTCAGAAGACTTTGTCATCTCCTTTGTGCCAATACACCCAAGAAGACAAGCAATTCAAGGGTTTAACCCAAATGAAGCCATTGCCAGAGAGTTTGCAAAACTTCTAAACATGCCAACTTTAACACTGCTTAAGAAAACAAGAGAAAAACCAAATGTATACAAAGCTTGTGATAGCGAGAGTCTTAAAATTCTTTTAATTGAAACTTCTTTAACGGAGATTAAAGAATGCGCAGAAGCACTAAAAGAAGCGGGGGCAACAGAGGTCATATGTTTAACCTTTGCAAGAGATTTTTAAAGTTGAAAAAAGATAATGGGAAAGGTATAATACCGGAGTTAAAGTAAAGACTTGGAGAGGTCGCATAGAGGCCTAGTGCGCTGGTTTGCTAAACCGGTAAAGGTGTCAAAACCTTTCGAGGGTTCGAATCCCTCCCTCTCCGCCACTAGTTTTTATCTCAAAAACATCAAATATCATCGCCTTTTTGGCGATTTTTTGTTATGCTTTGTTTGTATAAATCTAAGATCAAATTATGATCGCTTCAGTTAGTATTATGGCTGCTTTGGGAGCCATGTTATTTTGGGGTTTCGGTGATTTTTTAATCCAAAAAGGGACTCGCAAACTAGGAGATATCGAAACTCTAGCTTGGATAAGCTTCTTGGGTTCTTTAGGTTTGCTACCTTTTGTTTGGCATGATCTGGCTTTAGTTTTACAACGCTCTAATTTCCTTATCCTACTTGGCCTAGGAATTACTGCCTTTATCGTTGCCATATCTAATTTCGAAGCTCTCAAAAGAGGAAAACTTTCCATTGTAGAGGTATTAATGGAGTTAGAACTACCTCTTACGGTAATTATGGGTTTGATCTTTTTAAAAGAACATATCAACATCCTACAAATATTACTCATGGTTATGATTTTCGTGGGTATTATTTTAATTGCTACTAAGCCAGGAGAAATTAAAAAACACCACTTCTTTGAAAAAGGAGCAGTTCTGGCTTTAATCACAGCAATTGGTTATGGTTTAGTTAATTTTCTTACTGCAGTCGGAGCAAAAGAAATTTCACCGCTATTAACTATCTGGTTTCCTTGGGTCGTGTTTGTTGGAATCTGTATCTGTTATCTCATTTACCACGGAAGATTAAAAACAGCCTCTAGACACATCCGTAATTATGCTTGGCTAATAGTTGGAATGGGCATTTTTGATACTTTGGCTTGGGTACTCTTTGCCATTGCTCTCGCAAAGAAAGAGCTTGCAGTCACAATCGCAATAACCGAAAGCTACCCAGTAATTTCCCTACTATTAGGTATTACTATTAATCACGAAAAAATTTCAAAACTACAGCTTGTTGGTGCTACCATGACAGTTGCTGCAAGCTTTGTCATAGGGGTAATTAGTTAATACAATATCACAAACAATTTGACATCCCTTAACTCTGTATACGCAAAAAGCCTGCTAAAATATAGCAAGGGAATATACTAAAAACATGAAAACACTAAAAACAATCTACGATACTGATATTGGTTACAACAATACAAAGCCTGAACAATACAAGCTTCGAAGCGCTGTGCGTGCTGTTGTTTTTGATGCAGAGAAAAAAATAGCTTTGCTGCATGCAACTAAAAAGTCATATCACAAACTTCCAGGTGGTGGTATTGAAGAGGGTGAGGATATGCAAACAGCGCTCAAAAGAGAACTCCTAGAAGAAATTGGATGTGAAGCAAACAACCTCAAAGACCTTGGTATTATTGAAGAATACAGAAATGGCTTTAAAGAGCATCAAACATCGCACTGCTTTGTTGCTTCCTTAGTTGGCGAAAAAGGAACAAACAGCTTAACTGAAGAAGAAGCACAAGACGGCTTTGAACCTGAATGGATGGATCTTGAAACAGCCATACAAACTTTAGAAAACGAAATCAATGTAGATCAATATGAAGGACGCTTCATTGTGCTTCGGGACTTAACCTTCCTAAAGGCTGCTAAAGCACAAATAGAATAAAAAGTGCTAGAATATATACAAAGGTCGAAACATCGCAAAAGAAACAAATATGCACAATCTAAACATGCATAAAGTGGGTTTAGCTTTTGGTGGCTTGCTTGGACTAGTTCATTTGGTTTGGGCTTTAATGGTTCTTGTTAACCTTGCCAAACCATTCATGGATTGGATCTTTGGCTTGCATTTCATGAACTTCCAATACAGCATCAACCAATTTTCCTTTGGCAATGCCCTGCTCTTAGTTATAGTCACAGCAGTCATCGGCTACATCATGGGCTATGTCTTTGCCTGGATTTGGAACCTTGCCCACAGCAGCGCACATAACGAATAACTGAAAGCGTTTCTTTCGTACACGCTTTGCGTGCACGTTTTTTTAGCTACTCACAAAACCTTGAAAAGAGGTTTTTTAATTAAACTCAGCAAGTTCAAAAACTTCCCAAGGATGAGTGGAAACATCTGTATACTTAATCATCTTTGGTTTAACCTTGTAAAAAACCATTTCCTGCTTGTGCACATACTTAGCAATTGAAGGAACATCAGCAAGCGCTGTCTGCTGATAGTTCAAAACCTCTTCATCTGAAAGCTCTGTTGCTTCCCCTTCATATTGCACGGTTTTCCCCTTGTCCCAGCCAATAACCAGTGCAACCCGGGGATTTTTTTGAATATTCTCAAACTTCCTTGTATCCACAGAGGTTCCAAAATACAGCTCAAAGTTCTCCCCCATGCTAAAACCAACTACCGCAGCCTCGGGCAAGGAATAATGGTCTACCGTAGCAAGTACGGCAATCTTGTGTCCGGCAATAAAAGCTCTTAATTTTTCTAACTCATGGCTTAATAATCCGTTGGTCATATATTAACGCCCTCTTGTTAATGATAAATACAACGAAATTAAATTAAATCTTCAGGCCGTTTTTTCTTAAGCAATATTTCGTAAACGCTATTCAACAAAGGATATACAGAAACATCTTTTAACCTTGAAACCAACAAAGGCAAAGACTTAACACCTTCACTAACTCGGTATTCTTTACTTTCCGCAATGCATTTGCCTGCTTGAAAATTCATGGACTCTGAACTGTTTGCTGTTGCCACAAAATCAGCAACTCCCGCTGTTCCCAAAAAAACTTTAGGATTTCCTGAAAGTTCTGAAATCACAGACATAGCCTCTTCTATTGCCTTTGAAGAAAGCTCGCCCTTTAAATCATTACCGCAAGAAAGACCGTCTGCAATGCCCATTGCCAGAGCATAAACATTTTTCAAAACCCCGCAAATTGAAACAGAATAGACATCAGAATCATATTCTAAATCTAAAAAGTCTTCTCTAAACAAACTCTTTAATGCTTCAAATATTTCTTTGTTTGCAGAAGCAACCACAGCACTGCCTTTTTTCCCGGAAATGAGTTCATCAGCTAGCATTGGTCCTGAAAGCAAAGCAAAGCTTTCTTTGGCAAGATATTCTGAAAAAAGTTCAGAGGAAAACTTAAGACCAGTTGGCTCCATGCCTTTTGTTAAAGAAACAACAAAAGTTGTTGCTTTAATATGCTCTTTTAAAGCAAGAGTTGCTTCCAACAGCCCTGTTGAAGGAACACACAAAAAAACAAGATCAGCTAAAGAAAGAGCTTCTGCCAAAATTTTTTGATTTGGAACCTTGCTTGGATCCTTGTCCCAAAACTCAAAAGAAACATCTGCTTTAAAACCGCTTTGAATTGCCTGTCCAATTTTACCTGCGCCAATAATTAAAACTTTCATATACTAAAAACATAGCAAACTTTTGGAGATTGTTTAAGGGCAGGTGTATAATTAAAGGGAATTAACAAACAAAATATGAATTGGGTGATCTATGCGGTTCTTTCTGCTTTCTTTGCATCATTAGTTGCGATATTTGGCAAAATAGGGATAAAAGGGGTTGATAGCAACCTTGCTGTGGCCATTAGAACGATAATAATTGTCATTTTTGCCTGGGGAATTGTCTTTATGCAGGGAAATGCCTCAGACCTTCTTAAAATCTCTAAATACTCATACACCTTCATAATCCTTTCTGCAATTGCAACAGGACTTTCCTGGCTTTTCTACTACAAAGCATTACAGCTTGGTGAAGCTTCAAAAGTTGCTCCCATAGACAAACTAAGTGTTGCTTTAACAGTTCTTCTTGCTTTCATATTCCTGGGAGAAAAACCAACCTTAGGAAATGTTACAGGCGGTCTTTTAGTAACAGCAGGTGTTTTAGCAACAGTTTTCATTAAATAACAAAAAAATATGCAAGGATACAAAGACAACATTGAAAAACTAACTCTAGAAAACGAAGACTTTAGAAAAGTGCTCTACACGGGAAAAAACTCCCAGCTTGTTTTGATGAGCCTTAAACCACAAGAAGAAATTGGTGAAGAAATACATGATGAATCAGACCAATTCTTCAGATTTGAAAAAGGAACAGGCAAAGTAATAATAGATGGTAATGAAAAGAGTGTTTCAGACGGCGATGTGCTCATTGTACCCATGGGTGCAAAACACAACATCATCAATACTTCAGATACAGAATCTTTAAAACTCTACACGATATATTCTCCTCCACATCACAAAGACAAAACCATACACCAAACAAAAGAACAAGCAGAAAAAGACTCAGAACACTTTGATGGAATAACTAGCGAATAATTTAAAAATTAAAATAATTAAACAAAAAACATGGGAATAAAATACGGACACATACAAATACCAGAACCTCCTCTTGCAAAGTTTCTCTTTGCAGACACAAGGTTTGCTTGGCTTTGGTTAATAATCAGAGTCTATGTTGGCTGGTCCTGGCTAATAGCTGGCTGGGAAAAGCTACAAAGCCCGGTCTGGGTTGGCTCTAAAGCGGGCGTTGCTATACAAGGTTTCTTAACCGGCGCTTTAAACAAAACAACAGGATTACATCCTGATGTTCAAGGCTGGTATGCTGACTTTCTAAACGGCTTTGTTAGCCAACACGCTGTTGGTTTTTCTTACATGGTTACTTATGGCGAAATTCTGGTTGGCATTGCTTTAATCTTAGGAGTATTTACAGGAATTGCAGCTTTCTTTGGAAGCTTCATGAACATGAACTTCTTACTTGCAGGAACAGTAAGTGTTAACCCAATCTTGCTTTTCTTACAGCTCTTCATAATCCTTGCCTGGAGAATAGCAGGTTGGTATGGCTTAGACAGATTCATGATGCCAGAACTTGGAGCGCCCTGGAAACCAGGAGAACTTTTCAAGAAGTAAAACAAAACCCCAGGGACCCTGGGGTTTTTAATTACTCATCTTTTCTTGCAATGCGCATCAAGAACTGACTCAACAAGATAATTAGAACTGTAATGGCAATTGCGTAAATGAACTTTGCAAGCATGCCTGATCCTTCAGTGTTAAAAAAATGATCAATCAAGGATTTAATAGCATCATTCCAAGAAAGACCGGCAACTAAACCTAAAGCTGCAACAATATATCCAATCCCCTGCACTCTCAACTCCCTACTTAACCTTTTTTCTTTTTCGTTAAAATCTTCAATCATATTGCTCCTTCCTTTTTTAATATCCTAACTTTGTTTCTCTTTCCACGATTGTAGCCACCAGGATTACCGTCTGCCCTGACAACCCGATGACAAGGAATTTTTGGATCCCAATTCTTACTCATAATATTTCCAACTGCTCTAAAAGCTCCAGGACTCCCAGCAAGCTCTGCAACCTCTCCATAAGTTAGGGTTTTACCTTTAGGAATCTTTGAAACAATCTTGTAAACCTTTTCTTTAAAAGTCGTCTTCATATATGCATATATTACCAAAAACTTGCCTAAATTAACACAATATATCCTAATACACAGAAAAAATGATATAATTTAGTAACGATTAAGCAATAAACACGTCTAATAAGTTAGCACCATATATGTCCGATATACAAGGACAATCTAGAATTTCCAAGAAAGATCCGGAAAGAGAGAAACTTCTGGTCTTCAGAGCCAAACAGGGTGAAGAACCTGCTTTTGGTCAGCTCTATGAGCTTTACTTTGAAAAGATCTTTAAATTCATTTTTTTTAGAGTAAATCACAAAGAGTTGGCAGAAGATCTTACAGAAGAGGTCTTTGTTAAAGCCTGGATTAAAATATCAAGCGTTAAAGCAGAATCTTTCAGTGGCTGGTTGTACCAGATAGCTAAAAACCTCATCATTGACCACTACAGACAGAAAAGAGAATTGGTAAACCTAGAAGATGTTTCAAACATCTTGGAATCCGAAGAAAACCTCAATGAAGATGCTAACACAATCATTGAAAGAAAAATCTTCCTAGAGCTAGTTAAAAAACTCACCCCTGAACAGCAAATCGTCGTTAAGCTTAAATTCATGGAAGAAATGGACAACGACGAAATAGCAGAACTAATTTCCAGGACTGAAGGCTCAATCAGAGTAACTCAGCACAGAGCAATTCAAAAACTACAAGAACTTTTCTTAGAATACAAGAATCAACAATTAAAATCACCAAACCAAGAAGTTAAAAATGCAACCACAAATTGAACAATATTTAGATCATGCGATTTCGAGAATAAAGAGCGGGGAAAATATTTCTCTGGTGATTTCAGATTACCCGCAAAATGTTCAAGAAGAGCTTGCCTCAATGCTTTCCCTGGTTTTAAAAGTTTCTACTTTACCAAAAAAACAAGTACCTCAACCAACCAAAAGAAAACTTTACTTAGAGCACCAACAAAATCGGTCTTTTGCAGCACAATTCCTTACTTCCTTTAGAATGCTTTCTGCGGTTTTAGCAAGCATAGTCATATTAATTTCTGGAACAAGCTTTGCCGCAGCCAACAGCCTGCCTGGCGAAACGCTCTTCAGTCTAAAAAAGAGTTTTCAGCAACTGCGTTTAACCCTTACCACAAATCCTGAAAAAAGAGCTGACTTACAGCTTGAGTTTGCCGTCCAAAGACTACAAGAAGCAAAACAAATCCTTTCAGAAAATGATTCTGAAAAATCAAAAGCAGCCATAGCAGAGCTCCAGACTCAAACCAAGGCTGCTTTGAAAGAAGTAAAGGTTGCTCTAACAATTTCTTCTAAAAACTCTGAGATCATAGAAAAAGCAGAAACCATTGCCAAAAGCCAAAACACCCTTATTGCCCAAAGTGACACACAAGGTGCTGCAGAAAATGAAGAGCAAACAAAAACTGCATTACATGAAATTAAAAAAATCATCGCAGCAGCAAATGAAGAAAGCAATGCTGTAATTAACCCAATCCAAAAAGTAGAAACCAGCGGCAAAGTAAGCAACATCAAAGACAACACCATTGTTGTTGGAACAAACAAATTCCAAATATTAAACAGCACAGAAACCTTTAACAAAGACGGTGGTTTGCTAACAGCCTCAGATATTCAAATCGGCGATACTGTTAAAATCCAAGCGCACTTAAAAGAACAAGAAAACATTGCTGACACAATAACAGTGATATTAACAGCTCAGACTGAAAAAGAAGCAGCTGAAAAAGCAAAAGAAGAAAAACCAAAGATTCTAAACACAGAATTAAAACAAACAACTCCCCTGCCTAACCTAAAAGACACACACGCCGGCTTCATTATTGAACCTCCGGCATCATTTGAGAAATAACTGAAAGCGCGTTAAAAGACGCGCTTTTAAAATGCCTTTAAATATTGCTAAAAAAAGCTTTTGATGTTAAAATCAAAGGGTCATCACCATTCCCGCAAGCTGTTTTAGATACCTTGGTGGGGTGTCGGAGTGGTCTATCGAGCTAGTCTTGAAAACTAGTAGAGGTGATGAATCTCTCGAGGGTTCGAATCCCTCCCCCACCGCCAAAAAGAAAATATGGCACAAAATCAAAACAACGAAATATATACCTGGACCACCAAAGAATTTGACCACCATGAAAAGGGAACAGGTTGGTATATGACCTTAGGCATCATTGCCCTGCTTATGATTGGGTATGAAATATTCATGCATGACTGGATGGCAGCATTAACCATTGCTGTAGCCATGCTTGCAATATATTTCTTTTCAAAACAAGAACCAAAAGAAATTGAAGTGCTCATTACAGGAAAAGGAATTAGCGTCGGTGATGTATATTTTCCATTCCATAACATCAAAAGATTCTGGGTTGTCTACCATGAAAAAGCACAACAGCTGCATTTTGAAACTACAGCCTACTTAAATCGTTTTGTGGTCATACCCTTAAATGGCATGGATCCATCAGAAGTTTCAGAGATATTAAAAAAACACCTTCCTGAATCAACTCCAAACCGCGAAACAGTCGCCCAGAAACTAGCGCGAAGGCTGAGATTCTAAACAGCCAAACACCGGGGTCCCGTAGCTCAGTTGGATTAGAGCGTCAGCTTGCGGAGCTGAAGGTCGCAGGTTCGAGCCCTGCCGGGATCACCATATGATATTTGAAAACACTACTAACAAAACTGAACAAAAACTGGAAAAAGAACTTGGCAGATTGGGAATTAAATCAACCCCTGATCTCCTTTTTTATTTCCCCTACCGCTATGAAGATTTTTCCAATGTCCTGAAAATCTCCGAGATTAAACCTGGGGAACAGATAAGCATCAAAGCAAAGGTAACTCAGATTAAGGCTATAAATGCCTTCTATGGGCGCATAAACCGCGCTGAGGCGATAGTTTCAGATCAAAGCGGTTCTTTAATGGTTGTCTGGTTTAACCAGTCATATATCTCAAAATATTTAAAAGACGGGGACGAAGTCTTTCTTGCTGGAACTGTCAGACTTTACCAAAAAGGCAGGGTTTCAATGCTCCAGCTGCAAAACCCTGTTTGGGAAAAAGTCTTACACACAGAGGACTCTGACCCTGTTTCAATACACACCGGAAGAATAATTCCGATATACAAACTAGCAGGTGCAATCTCCTTAAGAAACATGCGCACCTGCATGTACCAGGCTTTACAAAAAGTTTCTGAAATACAGGAATATCTTCCGGAAGAAATGCTTTCTGAACTAAACCTTTTAAATATTCAGGAAACTATCCGAAACTTACACTTTCCTGAAAACAACGAACTTTTCAACCGAGCAAAATACAGAGTTGGCTTTGAAGAAATCTTTAATGCTCAGCTTGCAGTAATAAAGCACAAGGCAGAAATTGAAGCGGAAAAAGCAACCCCAATCCCCTTTGATCAGGAATTAATTAAAGACTTCATCAAAAAACTTCCCTGGGAATTAACCATGGACCAAAAAAAAGCAACCTGGGATATTTTAAAGGATATGCAAAAATCTGTGCCCATGAACAGACTTTTGGAAGGAGATGTTGGTTGCGGAAAAACTCTTGTTGCTTTTATCGCTTCCTTACAAGTGCTTTCCTTGCAACAACAGGTTGTTTTACTCTGTCCCACAGAAATTCTTGCCCAACAACATTTCAACAGCGCTCTAAAATACTTCAAAGATTATGCTAAAAAAATAAGTGTTGTTTTGTTAACAGGCAAAAAAGCAAGTATAAATAACTCTTTCAAAGCAAACAGAAAAGAACTGATTGCTGAAATTAAACACGGCGGGCCGCAGCTGATCATTGCAACACATGCTGCGCTACAAGCTTCCGTGGAATTTAAAAACATCGCACTGTTAATAATTGACGAGCAACACAGGTTTGGAGTTAGGCAAAGGGCACACCTTCAACAACAAAGCAAAACAAACTTCCCGCACCTGCTTTCCATGAGCGCTACACCAATCCCAAGAACCTTAAAACTTTCCCTTTTTGGCGATTTAGAAATATCCCAGATTAAACAAATGCCAAAAGGAAGGAAGATAATAAAAACAAAAGTTGTTAATACTGCGGAACGTCCTGAAGCTTATGCTTTTGTTGCAAAACAGGTCGCTTCAGGCAGACAAATTTTTGTAGTCACTCCCCTAATTGAAGAAAGCGACAAACTGGGGGTTAAGTCTGCAACAAAAGAATACGAGGCTTTGCAAAAAATATTTCCAAAGTTAAAAATAGGGTTGCTGCACGGCAAAATGAAAACAGCAGAAAAAGAAGAGATTATGCAAAACTTCTTAAACAAAGAGTTTCATATCCTTGTAAGCACTTCAGTAATTGAGGTGGGTGTGGATGTACCAAATGCCAGTGTCATGATCATAGAAGGGGCAGAACGTTTTGGTCTTGCCCAACTGCATCAATTCAGAGGCAGGGTCGGCAGGTCAGAACATCAGTCTTACTGCCTGCTTTTTTCTGAGAATGAAAATGAAAGAATCAGGCAGAGATTAACAAAGTTTTCAGAGATATCAGATGGTTTTGAGCTTGCAGAGCTTGATTTAAAAACCAGAGGTTTTGGCAATATCTTTGGTGAAGAACAGTCAGGGTTTGCCTACTTCCGCTTCTACGACTACAATCCGGAAACTGCCAAACTTGCGCTAAATTGGGCCAAAAGAATATATGCAAAAGACCCGGGGCTTGCAAAGCATCCGGAGATATTAAAACTAATCAACGAAAAAGTTATCCACTTAGAATAGCTACTTAACCTCTTTAGAAAGAAGTACTGAATACAAATATCCGTCCGCATTCTTGAAATACAAGATTTGCGCATCAGGACTAATGAGCAAATCAGATGCATCAATCTTAGTAACCAAGTCTTTAAGCTTAAAGACTTTTGTTTTTTGCAAAGTTTGCAAATCTATCTTCCAGATGGATTCAGTCTGATCGTCTAAACCAACAGAGGAAACAAAAAGATATTTACCGCTCTGATCAAAAACTGTTTTAGAAACAGAACCTTCAATGTTTAATTGCTTGTTAGTAACTTCTTCCGAATCCCCAAGCCACAGTGAGTTATTATTAGTTTTACCGTCAGGATCTCTGTTGTAAACAAACTTCTTGCCGTCAGGAGACCAAAGCACTGAATTATCAGCGGCTGTTCTAATGGTCACAAGTTTTTTAGAATCAAGGTCAATCAAGTTTAATTTCCCGTCAGTGCTATTTGCGTGATCATAGGCAAAAACTTTGTTGCCTAAAGCCGAGACTTTCAATGTCAGACCACCTGAAGGAAGATCAATGATGTTCTGGTAATTCTTTAGATTAGGGTCTGCCAGACTAAGCGTTGATTTAGCTCCACTAACCCAATTGTAAATGACGTGTTTGCCATCAGGAGTAAAATCAACGGCTTTAACATTTGAAGGATAGTCATTAAAGGTTTTAGTTTCAGAATTGTAATAGCTGAAGGTTTTAGAAGCGCCTGTTCCTAAAACAACAATAAAGTCATTGCCGTTTAAGGGCCAAATTACGTCTGAAACCTCAAGATATGTTGGCAATAGATATTCTTGTTTTAAACCTGTGGAAAGATTCAACTTGTAAAGATGTCCATCACCTGTAAAAAACCAGGCAGCCTTGCCGTCATATGAAAGAATTGGCGCTATCACAGCAGCATCAGTTATTTTAGTTAACTGATCAGTGTTTGCAGCTGGAGCGGTTTTGTCAGTATTCTCAGCTGTTACTTCTGTATTATTTTGTTCAGTAACAGGTGCTTTGCTTCTGGCATTAACTATGATAATGAAAACAACGATGACTATGATTAAGCCTAAAATACTTCCCAATGCTATTAAAACTCTTTTGTTCATATTTTTGTTTTAGATGCCTAAATCAGGCAGATTTTCTATTAAGGGTTTGACTTGTTTGCA
>JAKCAE010000037.1 GCA_021842385.1 bacterium | reverse complement strand
AACCTGAGACACAGATTTTGTATTTCATTTGATGATTCTGTTTAATTTTCTAAGTATTATATATATATTATACCACGCCGAATTAAGCACGTAATCCCAGGTTCCAGCATATTTTACAATTTCTCCACCAAAACCAAGCTTGAATTTGCTGAAACCAAACCAGGAGTGTTCGGGGTTAATTTCTATGCCCCAAAAATCATATTTTTCTAATCCTTGCTCTTTTAAATTAAGGATCGTCTGCCAGTGCAATAGATACGGCGCCATGTGATTTCTTTTAATATCAGAAGAACCGCCAAAAAGATATGTCCCAAGGTTTTGTTTTTTGTAAGTTAAGACAATATTTGCGGCAAGCAAATCTCCCTGGTGTTTTGCCATGTATACTTTTGCGGATATATCTTTGTCATCTCTAAAATATCTGACAAGTTTTTTGTAGTAGCCTCTATCAAATCCCCGTATACCGGCGCGCTTTGAAGTTTGCAGCAGAAGTTCTTCTGCTTGATCGCTTAACTCATTCAAGACTTCAATTTCTACACCGTGCTTTTTTGCTAGTTTAATATTGTATCTTGTTTTAGGATGCATTGAAGAAAGTAACTGCTCTTCTGTTTGTTTTAGATCTAGTATTAAAGTTTGATGCGGGTCTAAATCAATGCTTTTTTTTGCAAATCTTAAATTTAAATCTTTGGCTAATGGTTCAAAACGTACAAAGATTAAATTTGGGTGTCTTTTTTTAAGTTCTGTACAAAAAAACTTAAAATACTCCTGGAAATGCGACAGACTTTCTAGAGATATGGTTGGACCATAAGGGATGAAAAAATATTCTTTTCCTAACACCCCCTGCAAATATCCTTGAACCCCTAAAAGTAAACGCTCTTCTTCATATATGCCAAATCTTAAAACTGTTTTGCCGAGACTTTCCTGAAATGTGCCCCATTCAAAATCCTGCAAAAAAGAACCATTGATTTGCACCAATGATTGATATGTCTGATCTTCTACTGCTTTTAATTCCAGAAGTTTCATGCTTTTACTTGCTCAGTAATTTTAAAGCCTGTTTTAATTTTTCCTCAGTGGAAAGAGAATGGTCAATCCCTTTCAAAGCTTCTTTTATCTCCCTTAAAGAATATCCAAGCTGTTCTAATGCGCTCAAAAGATCATCGGATTTGCCAAAGCCTTGTAAAGAAACACTGCCGGAAATTTTTTCTTTTAACTCAACGATGATGCGTTCGGCAGTTTTTTTGCCAACACCACCAACTTTTGTAAAAACAGCGGCGTCTTGGGAAACTATCGCTCCTTTGATTAACTCAAGATCTCCTGCGGAAAGAACTGATAAAGCCATTTTAGGACCAACACCCGAAACTGTTGTTAAAAGCTCAAAAAAAGAAAGTTCTGAAGCATTTGCAAAACCATAGAGAGTTAAAGCATCTTCCCTGACTTGCAAATGCGTATGCAGCTCTATCTCCTCGCCTATTTCTCTTGTTAAAACCTGTGGGGTTGTAAAAACTTTATAACCAATACCGTTGTTTTCTAACAATAAAGATTGTTCGTTTTTACCGATTATTCTCCCTTTTATATATCCAATCATATATTGATTATATATACAAAAGGGGCTTGATGGAAATGCCGGTATTTACCCTGATTTGGACAGACGCCCTAATTTCAAAAGTTCACTTTTTAACTTTTCAGAATCAGCGTTCTGCAACATCCCCAGATATGAAGGTATGCTTTGACTTAAAGGCTCTTTATTTTTAATTTTCCGCTTTATTTTCTTAAACATTCGTCGTTTTGTTTTAGTCCTTAAAACAATATGATGTGGGCGAATTACATAACCCAAAAAATCTATTCCTGCTGAATACTTTCGGAAAATTATTTTCTTGGGGTGCAAAATAAGCTTAAGCTTGACCGCCAAAAAAAGTTGAAGCATAGGAACTAACTTTTCTAGATATTCTCTATTATCTGCTAAAAATACAAAATCATCACAGTACCTTAAGTATTGCGTTACTTTGAGTTGGTGTTTAACAAATTGATCTAGTTCATTGAGATATATGTTTGCAAAAAGCTGGCTAGTTACATTTCCCAGCGGTATTCCTTTGCCCTCTTCTTTTTCGAAACTATTTAATATATTTTTAATTAACCAGACCGTCCCTGTATCTTTTATCTTTTTTTCTAACAGAGAAAGCAGAATCCCTTGATCAATGGAATCAAAAAACTTACTGATATCACATTTCAAAGCCCAAATATTCTGATGGTTATTTTTACTAACCTTTAAAACAAAACGCTGTAATCTTTTCACAGCCCTGTGAGTACCTTTTCCATTCCTGCAAGAATATGAATCATGTATAAACGAAGGATCAAAAATCGGATACAATATCCTGAAAACCGCGTGGTGCAAGACTCTGTCTCCTACTGTCGCCTTATGAATGTGCCTGACCTTTGGATCCGTTATATAAAATGAAGTATACTTTGAGTGTTGATATATTCTATTCTTTAATTCTTCGTGCAGACTGAATAGATTATCCTCCAAATTAAATTCAAAGACCAGAACATCTTGCTTGCTCCTTTTCCCTTTTTTAAATTCATGCCAAGCAAGAAATAAGTTTTCTATACTAATAATTCTTTCAAAGCTTCCATGATCCAAAATACTCCTGTTAAATTGACACCCCCCCCGACACTGGGTTCTGCTCCGATCGTTCATAAGGTTACAGAGTTATACAAATTTATATATTCGCTTAGTCCAAAGATTCCAAAAAAAGATCGTTTTGGAATCTATCTTAAAATTGAAAATAACTCGCTTGAACTCCTAGATATGTTAATATGCGCATCTTTAGAATTAAAAATCAACAAACTTCTTCTGCTAAACAACGCAAGGGTAAAAACCGAGGTCCTGAAGAGATTAATCAGATTAAGTGGTGATTTAACAATATTAGGCAACTCAGAATATATTAAACTGGAAACAAAGCTTCAAGAAATATCTAAAATGATCAATGGTTGGATTAAATACCTAAAATAATATATTTACATAAAGTCCCGAAGCTAATCGGGACTTTTGTTGGATACTACCTCGCGGCAACGCAGATCATCGTTCGCATTGTCGGGATTGTACCTGTTGACGTTGAGCTTGTCAGTGTTGTTCCAGTTGACCTTCGGAACGTTGCCGTCAGAATTGCGTGAACCGCTTGTTTGCTCAGTTTCACCCATATCACCAATGGTCTTTTCTAAAGCCATCTGGGTTAACCGATACTTCTCGGAAATTATTTAGGAAGCATTGCCCCAGAAACACAAAGACAAATCTTCTCTAAAAATGAGCAAGTAGTTTCCATGGGAAACCAGGCAAACCGATATCCAGCGCGGACCGGTTGTATTAGCCGAATATATTTTACCATGAAACTGCTCTAAAAAACCAAAGTGCCGACATGAACGAGTCATGTCGGCACAAGGGTTAAAGCCAAGAGTAAGAAGGGTAAGTCCGCGGCCGCTTACGCAACCGCAGAAACCACCTCGCGGCAACGCAGAGCATCGCTCGCATCGTCGGGATCGTACCCGTAGACGCTGAGCCTGCCAGTGTCGTACCAGCGGACCTTCGGAACGTCGCCGTCAGAATAGCGTGAACCGCAGCAGAGCGTGACGTTGAGAATGTCGAGATGCTTCTTCGTTTCCGTGTAATACTTCAGCTCGTGGAGCAGGCGCTCGAGGAGCGTCTCTCCGTTGATGTTGGCACCTTTGAGCTGGTTGGCGGAACGGTTCTTGTTCTCCTCGTCGGCCTCGATGCGGTCACGGACCCAGATCGCGTAGTGTCCGAGTTTGGTATCACGATCATTGAGCGTGACAACCTCATCAAGGTCAGCATCCGTGTACTTCCAGACGCCGAACATCTCGCGGCACTTCTCGAAAGCTTGCTGGATCGTGATGCCTTGAGCAACAACGATCAGCCGGTCAAACCCTTCGCGCCGTTCGGGAATGGTGATCCCCGAAAAGTTCAGATCGAGTCCGAAGTACTTCTTGTAGAAGCGGTGCCATTCGACGAGATGCCGATTGGTGGTCCACTCCAACGAGTACTTCGCGAACACTGCACGAACGTCGGTGATGAACGCACCCTTCTTGCTGCCGACATTCTCCGCATCGGCAAATGAGAGAGGCGGGATGGCCTGCACCAGCGTTGCGATGATGTCGGTCCTCTGACCGTCGGTCATGGGCCGGACTGCCTCATGTCTTGGCATGAGTAATTCCTCCTCAGCAGATGAAATTGTCCGAAAGTGTTTGTCGGATCCGCAGCTTGTCTCCAGGATGAGGCAAGATTAAATATCTTGCCATAATTCAAAGTTTTTGTCAAGCCCCACGTAATGTGCCAATAGCTTTGCAACATCCTGTTAGTATAAGGTGACACCTATTAACTATTAAAACCCGTAAAAACAAGCTAATATATTAAGACCATGTTTAAACTAGTCTCCCCTTACAAACCCGCAGGCGATCAGCCCGAAGCAATATCCAAATTGGTTAAGTCAATCAAAAAAGGAAACCGCGACCAAACGCTTTTAGGCGTAACTGGCTCTGGAAAAACTTTTACCATGGCAAACATCATTTCAGAAATCAAAAAACCAACCTTAATAATCTCGCACAACAAAACATTGGCAGCACAACTTGCCTCTGAATTCCAAGAATTTTTTCCAGAAAATGCTGTGCACTACTTTGTTTCCTACTATGACTACTATCAACCAGAAGCATATGTTCCAAGAACTGATACTTACATTGAAAAGGAGACAGAGATAAACGAAGAGATTGATCGTTTAAGAAATGCGGCAACCCAGAGTTTGTTAACCAGATCTGATGTCATAATTGTTGCTTCAGTTTCCTGCATCTATGGTTTAGGAAACCCCTCTGACTATCTTGAACTTTCCTTGAAACTTAAAAAAGGAATGAAGCTTAAAAGAGAGACACTCTTGCGCAGGCTTGTTGATCTGCAGTTTTCAAGAAATGACATTGATTTAAAGCGCGGGACTTACAGAGTCCGCGGAGATATTTTAGAAATCGTACTGGCCTCTTCTGAGTCTGTGGTGCGTCTTTCTTTTTTTGGCGATGAAATTGAAAGAATATCAGAACACGACATTTTAACAGGTGCGGATATTCAAAATCTTGACGAAGTTACAATATTCCCCGCAAAACACTTTGTAACTCCTCAAGAAAAACTTCAAAAAGCAATGGATAATATACGCGCGGAACTGAACGAGCAACTAAAAAAATTTAAAAAAGAAGGAAAGCTTTTGGAAGCACAACGTTTGGAACAAAGAACCAATTTTGATCTAGAAACCATTCAAACTCAAGGTTTTGTTAATGGCATTGAAAACTACTCCAGGCATCTTGATTTCAGGGCAGCAGGAGAACCACCTTCTACCCTCCTGCACTATTTTCCTGATGATTTCTTGATGTTCATTGATGAATCACACATGACAGTACCGCAAATCGGTGGCATGTATGAAGGCGACAGAAGCAGAAAACAAACCTTGGTAGACTATGGTTTTAGGCTGCCGTCAGCACTGGATAACCGGCCGTTAAAATTTGAAGAGTTTGAAAAAAAGATAAATCAAGTAGTCTATGTTTCAGCAACGCCTGCTAAATTTGAACTTGCAAAAAGCGGGGCAGGAACAGAGAAGGCAAAAGAACTAATTGCCGAACAATTGATTCGCCCAACTGGTTTGCTTGACCCGACTGTGGAGATAAAACCGATAAAGAACCAGGTTGATGATTTAATTGAACAAGTTTCTGAAAGAATTAAAAAACATCAACGTGTTTTAGTAACTACCCTCACTAAAAAAATGGCTGAAGAATTAGCGAGCTACATGAAAGAGCCTGGTATTGCCGTGCATTACCTGCATTCTGAGGTTGACACTTTTGAAAGATTAGAAATACTTCGTGATTTAAGACTTGGGGTCTATGATGTTGTTGTTGGTATTAATCTTTTGCGTGAGGGCTTAGATTTGCCTGAAGTTTCTTTGATCGCAATCTTAGATGCTGATAAAGAAGGATTTTTGAGAAGCGAAACTGCTTTAATGCAAACTATGGGCAGAGCAGCCAGACACATTTCCGGACATGTCATTATGTACGCAGACAGGATTACTGGTTCTATGAAAGCTGCGATTGAAGAAACAGAGCGTAGAAGAAAAATACAAGCAGCCTACAACAAAAAACACAACATAACTCCACAGTCTATTAAAAAAGCGATTAAAGATGATAGACTTTCAGGCTCAAAGCTGGAAGTGTTTGAAACTGATAAAACTGATGTTCGAAATATGGATAAAAATGAGGTTAGGTATTACATTGAAGAGCTTGAAGAACAGATGGATCTTGCTGCAAGAAACTTAGAATATGAAAAAGCAGCAAACATTAGAGATCGTATAACTGAGGTTAGAAAAATACAAAAACTTAAGAAAAGCTAAAAACTATTAGCATTGACAGAATCATACAATTATGCTACAGTCATTTATTCTGGCTGTGGCATATTTGTTTGTCTGTTACAGACATAACGAAAAAAGCCCGAAACCAGACGCACTTGCAAACACGTCCTCAACCGTCAGCTCTGCTGAAACAAGGAGAAGTGCCATGTCACACGCGGCCCACGTCGGTTCAGAAGAAAATCTCCCTCTTCACAAGCGCATCAAGCGCTTTGGTCTGTTTGAGTGGACCAGCGTGAAGTTGTGGTTGTTTGGCCTTCTGATTGCCCACTTCTGGGCCATCAAGCAGGTCATCACGGAAAGCTCCAAGGGTGAAGGATTCGACATCCTTGGTAACATGTTCATTCCCACACTCGTGCTCGTCGTGGCGACAAACCGCAGCGCTCTCGAGGAAAACAAGCATCACGGCGACAAGTGGATGATGATCGGTACGATCTTCTACGGCATGGGGCTGGCAACTCTCATGCTCTTCATGAACGGAAACACCGATACGTTGTCCGGGATCACCTGGCTCGTTTCCTCCGGCGGGCTGCTCACTTCCCTTGCCCGAGCAGGAGGTCATCACCACTAACGAACTTTGCAGTGCGAATCGCGCCCAATCTGAGATCCTCAGAGCGGGCGCTTTTCGTTTATATACTCTTGCACGTGTATCATATTCTGTGTATACTTTATTTCTGTGATTTGTAAATTACTTTGTCTCTAAAGGACGAAGTAATTTCAATTACAGACACACATCAGAAGCAATCTTCCCCCAAACCTGCGAGGAAACGTGTCACAGGAAAATGCCCCTCAGAAAGGAAAGAAGATTCGCCTGGCGCTGAGCATCTGGATAACTCTGCTGCTTGCAACCCTGCCGTTTTTTCTCTCCGAGAAGACCCGGGTCTACGCAGCAGCCTCTGTCGCAATGCTCGTGGGAGTGCTTGTAGCTATTGTCATCATCGGCAGTGCCAGCATGATCGCCGGTAGCTCTTTTGAGAGCAACTGAAGCCCTGGTGTGTGGATCCCCGCTCGCAAGCCATTGGCTTTCCGAGCGGGACCTCCACAGAAATCTTGAAAATGTTAAGGGAATATGATAGATTAAGCATATCCCGTTTATCCTCTATATATTATTAAAGAAAGAGTAAATGCCAAATACAAAGAGTGCTGCTAAAGCAATGAGACAATCAGCACGCAGAAGAAAGTTTAACTTAACAGTTAAAGAAGCAGCAAAGAATAGTGTTAAAGAAGTTAAAAAACTAATTAAAGCTGGAAAGAAAAGTGAAGCTGCAGAAGCAATGAGAAAAGCAATGGCTGCGTTGGATAAAGCCGCAAAAAAGGGTGTCATTCATAAAAATAAAGCATCCAGGAATAAAGCTAGGATGGCCAAGGCTTTAAAGAAATAACAAACTAAAATACCGCTTACAAAGCGGTATTTTTATATCTCCAACTCTTTCATTTCTCCCCAATTATCCCCGACCTTAACATCAGCAACCAAAGGAACTTTCAACTTATAG
>JAKCAE010000023.1 GCA_021842385.1 bacterium | reverse complement strand
GTTCAAGATACCCTGATTGTGAATTCATCATCAACAAGAAACCACAGACAGAAGAAGAGCTTAAAATGCTTTGGGAAGAACAAAAAGCAAAACCTAAAAAAGCACCAAGAAAAAGATTTGTTAGAAAAAAAAGGGAATAACAAAAAAACCGCAAATTGCGGTTTTTTTAATCATTCTTGGTATATATTTTGACATCAAACCAAGCCAGGGCAAGGGCCTGCCAAAGCGGCAACAAGCGCATGAAATATCGCAAACTAGCCAACTGTTTTACAATCCAGGCAGGAAACCCCTTGAGCGTAAAACCATTTGGCAAATGCAACAAGGCCCACTTACCTTTTACAGGAACAATGTACGGGAAAGGTTTGGTAACATATTCAAATGTCGGATGTCCCTTTACTAAAGCGGCGATATTATGCGCCACAAACTCAGCCTGATCAATTGCTTGGGTTGCTGTTTGCGGCATTGAGTTTTTTTTAGCATCCAAAATGCAAGCATTATCCCCTATTAAATATATGTTGGGGAAATCCTTCAAACTTAAGTCAGTGCAAGTTGTACAACGATTTTTTGGATCAACCTCAGTCTTTACTTCAAAAGGAATATCAGCACCCCTTACCCCAGCGGTCCAGATAATTAGATCAAAGTTTTGAACCTCGCCATTTTTTAAAGTAATGCTGTTTGCTGAAACTTCCGCAATCATAGAATTAAAGCTTAAACGCACACCAATATCTTTAAGCCTTTGTGAGATAGGTAAACAGACATCTGTTCCCATTCCTGGCATAAGTTGACTTGTCCCTTCAATTATCTCAATCTCAATTTTCTCTTCTGGGAATGAATATTTCCAAGCAACTATTTTTTTAAGATTTGTTAACTCGGCAGCTAACTCAACTCCGGTAAAACCTCCCCCGGCAATGACAATACGCAAAGCTCTTTTGGCTGTTGTTGCTGATGTTTGCTGAACTAGGGCTTCAATACTGGAACGAATTTTTAAAGCATCGTTAACTGATTTAAAAGTCAAAGAGTGCTCTCTTGCTCCAGGAACATTGAAGAAATCAACCACTGCGCCGGTTGCTAAAACAAGGTAGTCATAATCAATTTTTTCTTCTCTAAAAACAATATAGTTTTCTTTTTGATGTATTTTTGTGACCTCGGCTTCAACAAACTGAATATCGTGTTTTGAAAGCACCTCAGAAAATGGTAAAGCTATGCTTTTTTTCAAGGACTTGATACTAACAAACTCTTCTTCAGAAGAGGCTACCTCATAAAGGTTAGGATAGAAAAGATGGTATGTGCTTTTATCCACTAAAACAATATCTGCTTTTTCTTTACTTAAATATTTACGCAGCAAAATAGCGGCATTAAGACCGCCAAAACCTCCGCCAACAACCGCGATTAGTTTTTGTTTTGGTTGCATATCAGTATTTTAACACAAAAACAAACTCAATCGGATCTTTAACTACTCGTATCTCAAAGCTTCTATGGGGCTAAGTTTTGAAGCTTTATTTGCAGGGTAGATTCCAAAAATCAATCCAAAAAGCGTACAAACTCCGAAAGCAAGCAAGATTGATCCTAAGGAAACAACAGGCGTCCATTTACCAACTATGGCTATGGCTATGGAACCAAGATAGCCTAAGACTATACCAACGACTCCTCCTAAAACTGTTAGAAAGACTGCTTCAATTAAAAACTGAAGGAGGATGTCTTTTCTTTTAGCACCTATTGCTTTTCTTAAACCTATTTCCCTAGTTCTCTCTGTTACTGAAACGAGCATAATGTTCATAATGCCAATACCTCCAACTAGCAAGGAAATACCGGCTATTGCTCCAAGAAAAATTGTTAACACTGAAGTAATGTTAGAAAGCAAACTTAAAGCATCCTGGGGATTCCTGATGGTGAAGTCATCTTTTTGAGGATCAGAAATCTTATGATTGTATCTTAAAATTCTTTCTACTTCTTCTTTAGCCAGATCTATTGATTCAGCATCCTTAACCTGGATAGAAATTAAATTGTAGTGATTTATTCCCAGAAGAAGCTTTTGGGCAGTGCTTACAGGAACTATTATTTGAGTATCCTGATCAACACCAAAGGCACCAACTCCTTTTGGTTCAGAAACACCCACCACTCTGAAGCTTACTTGCTTAATCTTAACAAGCTGTCCGATCGGGTCTTGTTCTCCGAAAAGATCCTTGGCAATTGTGGAGCCGAGAATAGCAACCTGAGTTAAACCATCCACATCGGACTTAGTGTACCAGTTTCCTGCTGTTAAGTTGATATTTCTGACAACTCCGTAATTTTCATCCTCACCAACAACTGAAGCAACCTGATCCTCGTTGTTAAAAGAGACTGTAAATTGTCCCCTAACTTCAGGACTGACATATTCAATATCTGGGGCCAGAAGTTTGTTGCGCAATGATTTAACATCAGCATCAACTAATGAGGTGATAATGATTCCTTGAGCTGATGCTGGTGCTGAAAATTGTGATTTACCGCTGCCTCCGGGAATGACAAAAAGAAGATTTGAACCAATCCCCTTAATTTGATTAACAATAAGCTCTTGAGCTCCTTGACCTGCTGATATTAAAACAATTACTGCCGTAATACCGATAATTATGCCTAGCATGGTTAAGAAAGAACGGGTTTTGTTAAGCAAAAGGGCTCTGGCCGCTATTTTTATGGATTGAAAAAACATCTTACTTTCTCTTTCTGTTAATTTCATCAGAAACAATGACACCGTCTTTTAAGCGGATTATTCGTTTAGCGTACTCCGCAACATCTTCTTCATGAGTAACAAAGATCAAGGTTCTGCCTGAATCATTTAAACGCTTAAAAATATGCATGACTTCTTCTGATGATTTGGTGTCTAGGTTTCCTGTGGGTTCATCTGCGAAGATAACCGCGGGATCATTAACAAGAGCGCGAGCAATGGCAACGCGCTGCTGCTGTCCTCCGGAAAGTTCTGAGGGATGATGATCTTTTCTGCTTTCTAAATCAACTTGTTTTAGCATTTCCAAAGCACGGCTTTCAGCGTCTGTTTTGCTTATCTTTCCAGCATAAAGCAGAGGTAGGGCAACGTTATCCAAAGCAGAAGTTCTGGGAAGAAGATTAAATGCTTGGAAAACAAAACCTACTCTTTTGTTGCGTATTTCAGCAAGCTCGTCATCTGTTAACGAAACTACGTTTTTTTCTTCAAAAAAATAGTTTCCTGAATCTGCTTTGTCTAAAAATCCGATGACATGCATGAGCGTTGATTTACCGCTGCCTGAAGGACCCATGATGGCAATAAAATCCCCCTGCTCTATTTCCAAGTCTAAATCTTTCAAAGCAACAACCTGATTGTCCTCTCCGTTGTTATATATCTTTTTAATTTTTTCCATTTTTACTAAATGCATGTTTCCTCGGTTATTTCTTACTCTCCACAGTTACTAATTCTTCGCCACCGTTTAATCCGCTCAACACTTCAGTGTAAGTATCACCACTTAAACCCAAGGTGACTTCTACTTCTTTGGCTTTTCCATTTTCTAAGATTGTCACATATTTATGTGCATTGCTCTTAACAAGTCTGTTTGGTACTGCTAGGACCTGATTCTTTTCATTAACCAAAATAACTAAGTTAACAGTCATGCCCGGCTTAATATCAGAGTCTTGCGGTATTGAGGAGGTTACTCTGTAATTAATAACCCCGGAAACTACTGTTGAAGCAGGATCAATAGCAAGCACTTCTCCTGAAAAATGTCTGTCAGGACCAAAAGCATCCATGGTCATATCTATTTTCTGAGACAATGAAATCAAGGCAATGGAAGATTCTGAAATGTTTGATTCAACGTGCAAGGATGCTTGGTCTAAGACAACAATCACTGTTTTTTGCGGAGCAATATTTTCACCGAGCTTTAAATCAACGGTTGTTACAGTGCCATCTATTGGAGAGGTGATCATATTGTTGGCATATTGATTCTGAGCTGCTTGCAGCTGTGCTTGCGCGGTTTTAACAGAAGCATCGGCAGCTGCTAAATCTTCTGGTCTTGCTTGAGCTTGTTTTAAATTTAGATTAGCTTGAGCTTGAGTTAAGGCAACACGTGCTGAATCAACAGCATTCTGGGCACTAACTAAAGCTTGGTTTTGAGTTTGCAAAGCACTCTGATATGCATTGTACGCTGTGATGTATGTTGAAGCCTGGGTGTTTGGGACATCAATGGTCCAAGAATCACCGCTATTTAATGTACCACTTGTCCCAATAGTTATATACAACCCCCTGCTACCAATCGGGGTAGGTACGCCACGTTGAAATTCAGAGTAATATCCTTCAAGACCCGAAACATTGTAAGTTAACCCTGAGCTACTGCTGCCTATGACTATTCTGTATCTACCCTGTTCTTTGCCTGTATAGGTACCTGAAACTGTTGCCGAAACCGTAGTTGATCCGCTTTCTACAACTGCTTGCAGACCTGAATTAAGCATCGCGCTTTGAGCTGAAGCAACTAATATTTTTTGTTGGGCCTCAGTTGCTACATAGCTGTTTTGGGCGTTTTTGTAAGTTACACTGGCTGCATCAACAGCAGCAGAAGCAACGGCAATTTCCGGCTCTGAAGCTCCACTTTTTACTTTTTGATAGTTAGCTTGTGCAGAAAGCAGGGCTGCGTTTGCCTGAGCGACTGATGCGCTAGCATCGCGCTGATCAAGCATTGCTAAGACCTGCCCTTTTCTTACTTTGTCGCCTACTTTCACATTAAGCTTGTTTAAGATACCGCCGTTTTTAAAGCTTAAGTTTAAATCCGACTGCGAAGTAACTGTTCCTGTTGCCAAAACGGTTTGTTTGACATCTTGTTTGGCAACAGTATATGCGACTGTGTATTTAATGTCCTTACCTGAATTAATGCGCCAGATAATTAGCGCAAGCAAGATGGCTACGCCAATTATCCAATATTTTTTTCTCTTTATATATTCAATCATTTCTTTCCCTTAATTATTTCTTAATTTGTAAATTTTCTAACTGATGATGGATTTTTTTAGGGATTCCTAAAAGCAGGTTGATTTCAGCATCGCTTAATGTCGACATGAGGTTTTGCATTTGTCTTAAATGCTGGGTTTTAAACTCGCTAAACTTCTTTTTTCCTGCTTTTGAAAAACTAATCTGTACTGAGCGACGATCTTTAGGATGTACTATCCTTTCTAAAAAACCGTTGCGCAACAAACCGGCAATCATCTGGGTGGCGGCGCTGCTGGAAATATTCATGATGGACGCTATATCTTTGATACTTTTGGCGCCACCTTCTGACAAAAAATACATGACCACCATCTGTGGGCGGCTAAGTTTGTGTTTTGTTAAAAAACTGTCTTTGCGAGAAAAAATGAGCCTTTGTAATTTAGCCATTTCTTCAAAAAAGCTTTTAACTTGTTCTTCTCTAGTATATTTCAAGGACTTTAAAAATATATGTTAGTCCCTAATATATTACCGTTCTTCTAGCTAAATGTCAATCTCTGAAGCACTCAAAAGTTCTTCAACGTTGCGTTGGGTTTGAAGTCTGTATAGTTTGGCATACTTACCGCTTTGAGCTAACAATTTTTTGTGTGTTCCCCGTTCTTGTACCTCCCCGTTTTCCAAAAGAATTATCTCATCAGCATTAACAACAGTTGAAAAGCGGTGCGCAACTGTTATGCTGGTAACTTCTTTGGAAACTTCTGAGATGGCTTCTTTAATCATTTCTTCAGAATGTGAATCCAGGGAAGATGTTGCTTCGTCAAAAATTAAGATGTCTGGTTTTTTAATTATGCTACGGGCAATCGCAACTCTTTGTTTTTCACCGCCTGAAAGCTTTACCCCTCTTTCACCAACAAGTGTTTCCAAAGCCAAAGGAAGTTTTTTAAGGAATGATGAAAGATATGCTCTTGCTGTTGCCTCGGAAACCTCTTGTGCAGAGGCTGCAAAAGTTCCGTAGCGAACGTTTTCAGAAAGTGTCGTATTAAAAAGAATGTTATCCTGCAAAACTAGACCAATTCTTTTATGCAAAACTTGAAGATCATAGTCTGCTATATTCTTGCCGTCTATTAAAACTTCGCCTTTTGTTGGCTCATAGAAACGCAGGAGAAGTTTTACAATGGTTGATTTGCCCGAGCCTGAAAGACCCACTATGGCAAGCTTTTTTCCGGGTTCAACTTTGAAAGAAACATCTTTTAATATTTCTCGTTCCTGATTATAGCTGAATGAAACGTTTTTAAACTCAACTCTACCCAGAAGTTTTTTTGGTTTTAAAGCATTGGGCTTTGAAAAAATTGTTGCTTTTTCAGACATTATGGTTTGCAGACGATCCACAGCGCTAATACCCTCCTGGTATTTAGCATAGATATCTCCAAGATCGTAAAGCGGCTGATATATGACAAAAGAATAGACGCCAAACAAAACAACATCGGAAAAATTAAGGATTCCTTTAAAAGCAAGCACTGAACCAAACCAGATCAAAGAAACCCGGGCTAGATTAACGATAGTTCCCTGAACAAAGAAAAGCTGCTGGTAGGCTATGGTTTTTTTCTTAACATTCTCATGCGCAAGCTTGTTGTCATCTCTAACCTGTGAGATTTCATGCTCTTCCGAAGCAAACGATTTAACAACTTCAATGTGATTTAGGGCCTCAAAAGATGTACCAAAAAGTTTTTCGTTTGTTTTGTTGATCTCGCCCTGTATTTTTTTGACTCTTTTTGTGAAAAAGGACGTAGCTATAATGAAAACTGGCACTAAAATTATGGCAATGATGCCAACACGCCATTCTCTGATGAAGATATATATCAAAACCGCGCTTATGGAAAAAGCGTTTTGAAAGATCTTGTCAAAAGCTACGCCAAAAAGCGTGGTAATGTCTTCACGTGCTTTGGATATCTTTCTGAAAACTTCTCCTGTTTTTTGATTGGCATGAAATTGGATTGGTAGAGAAATGACATGCTCGTAAGCATGATTAAAAACATTGATACCAATTCTGTCACTAACTGTATTCACAAAATATTGTTGAAGATTTTTAAAGATTCTTGCAGCAAACGCAGACCCTATCCAAGCAAGCACAGTAATACCTAAGGCAACAAAAAAAGCATGTTCTGTGGGAAATTTTGTTAAATTATGTGAATCTCTGAGAAAACGGTCGAGGATGCGGGTATAGAAAACGGGTTCTAACAAAGAAAAGCTTTGGGAGAGCATGACGAAAACAAAAATTAGCGCAATATTTTTGCGCTCTTCTTTGAAGTATCTAGAAAGAAATTTAATATATTTGAACATATGAAAACGTCTTGAATTTTTCTGTTATATATTGTAGAATACTGAAGTTAAATCAATTTAAACCCGCGCTCTTGCGGGTCGGTAGCTCAGTTGGTAGAGCAGCGGCCTTTTAAGCCGTTTGTCGTGGGTTCGATCCCCACCCGACCCACCAAAGAAAAATCCCGTAAACCGGGATTTTTAAATTGGTTTGTGTTTACTCTAATCTGTGATCTGAAATGTGTCTACCCATGAAGACTAAGAAAGCAATGGGCAGAAGCAGCCAAACAAAGTTTGCTGTTTCTGAAATGAAAACAAATTTAACCAATGGCGCAAAGCTTCCTTTAATCTCAGGCGGCAGGAACGAAAGAATCACACTTATCAAAAATCCAACCTGTAAAACCGCGAAGATCAAGGAGAAGAGCCAGGAGCCCCAACGACGATTTTCCACTGAAGTCCTAAAAACAAACTTTGAAAGAACAAGGAAAAAGAATCCAAACAAAACTAAAAAAGTAATGAGTCTGCCAAGATACAAAGCCAAACCAAACTTGTCACCAACCGCTGTGCTTAAAAAAGGCGCCTGTATAACTAGAAGTTCTGACATATATACAGCAACTAGGATGCTAATGATCCTGCCGCGACCTGCTGAAAAACTGTATATCACCGCAACTATAGCCCAAAAAAAGAAGATAAATGCATCCCAGCTTGGGTTATGGAAGTTAACACTGTTTAAAAGAGAATTATAATCTTGTGGCATTTTTGTTTCCTAAGCAATATTTGTTTCTCTAAGTATATCACATTTGCCTAAAATTCATTTTCTGGTATATTATCCCTGACCCC
>JAKCAE010000016.1 GCA_021842385.1 bacterium | reverse complement strand
CTGACGAAGGTTTCAAAGAAGTTTACAAAAGGATAAGGCCGGGGGACTTGGCAACAGTGGATAATGCTAAGAGCTTGATCTCTGCGATGTTTTTCAATTTTGATAGATATGATCTCTCAGAAGTAGGGCGTTACAAGCTGAACCAGAGACTAAATATGCCGGAAACAGACAGTCGAATTTTGAGCAAAGAAGATTTAGTTGCAACAATCAGGGAAATAATTCGATTAAATAATACTCAAGAACCTTCAGATGATATTGATCACTTAGCCAATCGCCGCATCAGGTCAGTTGGTGAGTTAATTCAAACACGCTTCCGCGTTGGTCTTGCACGTATGGCAAGAATTGCTAAAGACCGCATGAGTCTTGCTGATTTAGAAACAGTTACTCCAGCTCAGTTAATCCATGTCCGACCGATTGTTGCCGCTATGCAAGAATTCTTTTCTTCATCTCAGCTTTCCCAGTTTATGGACCAAACAAATCCTTTAGCTGAACTTGAACATAAGCGCAGACTTTCAGCTATGGGTCCTGGCGGTTTGTCCAGAGAAAGAGCTGGTTTTGAAGTTCGTGACGTGCACCGTTCCCACTATGGCAGACTATGCCCAATTACAACTCCAGAAGGACCAAACATCGGTTTAGTTGCTCACTTAGCAACCTATGCCCGAATTAATGATTTTGGTTTCATTGAAACACCATACAGAAAAGTAAAAAAGAGCGTTAAAAATGACGGCAAAGCAGCAGTTGGTGAAATTGCTGTAAGCGACATTGAAGGAATAATAAAAGAAGGAGATGTCATTACAGAAGCTCAGGCAAAACAACTACAAAAGTTAGAAGATTACAAAGAGATACGAGTTAAAGCCCGAGCAACAGATGAAATTGAATACCTTGATGCCTATGAGGAAGAAAAATTAATCATTGGTCAGGCAAATATTGATATTGATGAGCACGGTTACTTCAGCGAAAGAAGAACTTCTGTTCGTGTGCACGGTGAACCATCAATTGCAGACACAAATGATATCGATTACTTAGATGTTTCTCCTAAACAAATCATTTCAGTAACCACATCTTTAATTCCTTTCTTAGAACACGATGATGCAAACCGCGCTTTGATGGGATCAAACATGCAAAGACAAGCAGTTTCATGCATTAAACCAAGCGCGCCAATTGTTGGAACTGGTATGGAAAGAAAAGCAGCTTATGATTCAGGGCAGGTCATTCTTTCAGATGTTGATGGAGAAGTAGTTTCTGTTGCCGGTAACAAAATTACTGTGGAAGATTCAGAGTCAGGTAAGAAAAAAGTATACGATCTTTTGAAATTCATCAGAACAAACAGCGGCACAGCTATAAACCAGATTGTCAGAGTTAACAAAGGCGACAAGGTCAAAAAGGGAGATTTACTAGCAGACGGTGCTTCTACTGAAGCTGGTGAACTTGCTTTAGGACAAAACGTTTTAGTTGCTTTTATGTCTTGGCAAGGATACAACTATGAAGACGCTATCATCCTTTCAGAAAGAGTTGTTAAAAGAGACCTTTATTCCTCTGTGCATATTGAAGATTTTAAAGTAGATGTCAGAGACACTAAACTCGGACCGGAAATCATTACAAGAGATATTCCAAATGTAGGTGAAGAAAAGCTTAAAGATTTAAATGAAAGCGGCATTATCCGCATTGGCGCACAGGTTAAAGCAGGTGACATTTTAGTAGGAAAGATTACTCCAAAAGGTGAAACCGATTTAACAGCTGAAGAAAAACTTTTGCGTGTCATTTTCGGTGAGAAATCAAGAGATGTTAAAGATACTTCCTTAGTTCTGCCTCACGGAGAATACGGTAAGGTTGTGAATATAAGAGAGTTTTCAAGAGAGAACGGCGATAAACTGCCAAGCGGAGTCATCCGTTCAATCCAGGTTTCAGTTGCGGTTTTAAGAAAGATTCAGGTTGGGGACAAAATGGCAGGACGACACGGCAACAAGGGTGTTGTTTCCAGAGTTGTTCCTGTAGAAGACATGCCGCATTTAAAAGATGGCACGCCAGTGGATATAATTTTAAATCCTTTGGGTGTTGCTTCCCGTATGAACCTTGGTCAGATTTTAGAAACCCACCTTGGACTTGCTGCTAAGAAACTAGGTTATAAAGTAGCAACTCCGGTTCTTGATGGTGTTACTGAAGAGCAGATAAAAGGGGAATTAGAAAAAGCAGGGTTTGCTAGAGACGGAAAAGTTGAGGTCTTTGATGGCAGAACCGGCGAACAGTTTGATGAAAGAGTAACAGTGGGATACACTTACATGTTGAAACTGCATCACTTAGTTGATGATAAGATGCACGCTCGTTCTACTGGTCCTTACTCCTTAATTACACAACAGCCTCTTGGCGGTAAAGCACAGTTCGGCGGACAAAGATTCGGAGAAATGGAAGTCTGGGCCTTGGAAGGATATGGTGCTGCGCATACTTTACAGGAAATGATAACTATAAAATCAGACGACGTTGTCGGCAGAAGCAAGACTTACGAAGCAATTGTTAAAGGTGAACCAATCAAAAAACCAAACATTCCAGAATCATTCAGAGTTTTAGTTAAAGAACTCCAGTCTTTGTGTTTGGATGTTGATTTGTTAGGCGCTCAGGGAATCATTGAAGATGATTCTGAAATAAAGGAATCAATTGAAGCACAAGCTTTGGGAGAAAAAGCCTTAGAAGCAGAACCGACTTTAGATTTTGCAGATAGTGAAAAGGTCGCAGAAAAAGAAAAGAAGAAGTCTAAGAAATAATCTTTAGAGAAAGAGAGATATATGTTCACTCAATCAGATGAATTTAAGGGAGTAAGAATAAAGCTGGCTGGACCGGAAACAATCCTTTCTTGGTCTCATGGCGAAGTCACCAAACCTGAAACTATCAACTACAGAACTCAGCGACCTGAAAAAGACGGTTTGTTTGACGAAAAAATATTTGGTCCGATAAAAGACTGGGAATGTTATTGTGGTAAATACAAGCGCATCCGTTATAAAGGAATTGTTTGCGACAAGTGTGGCGTTGAAGTTACGAGAAGCGCAGTAAGAAGAGAACGCATGGGTCACATCAAACTTGCGGTCCCTGTTGCACATATTTGGTTCTTAAGAGGTGTGCCTTCTAGAATCGGCGCTATTCTAAATCTTTCTGTTCAAGAACTTGAAAAAGTCTTCTACTTCGCAGCTTACATAATTACAAAAGTAGACGAAGATGCCAGAACTTCGACCCTAGATCAAATTGAGGGTGAGTTTAAAGCAAAGAAAAAAGAAATTGAAACCAAATACGAAGCTTTAATTGCCAAAGCTAAACAGTTTAAGGATCCTAAAAAAGATGCGGATCTAGTAGCAGCAGGTATTGATGCTGAAGTTGTGCGTTTACAGGAAGCTTGGAAAAAAGAAATCGAAACCCTAGAAACAATCAAAGATCAGGCAAGGTCAGAACTTAAAGGCATTAAAAAGATGCAGATCATTTCTGAACTTGAATACAGAGATCTTTCCTTAAAATACGGTCCGGTTTTTGAAGCAGGGATCGGCGCCGAAGCTGTTAAAGGATTGTTGGAAGATATAAACATGGAGGAGCTTTCCAGAGAACTTGATGCAGAACTTGCCAACACAGATGGTTTAGCAAGAAGAAAAGTGTTAAAGCGCTTAAAACTTGTTAAAAACATGATTACTGCAGGTCTTCGCCCAGAATGGGGGCTCATTACAAATCTTCCAGTAATTCCTCCGGATCTTCGCCCTATGGTTCAGTTAGACGGCGGACGTTTTGCAGCCTCCGATTTAAATGATTTGTACAGAAGAGTGATAAACAGAAACAACCGTTTAAAGAAACTTTTAGAAATCAAAGCCCCTGAAGTTATTACTCGTAATGAAAAGCGTATGCTCCAAGAAGCAGTAGACGCTTTGATTGACAACTCCATCAGACACGGCAAAGAAGTCACAGCATCAACAGGTCAGAAAAGAAAACTGAGATCCCTTGCTGATATGTTAAAAGGAAAACAGGGACGTTTTAGACAAAACCTTTTGGGTAAACGCGTTGACTACTCTGGTCGTTCAGTTATTGTTGTGGGTCCGCATTTAAAATTGCATCAATGCGGCGTGCCAAAGAAAATGGCTTTGGAACTTTTTAAGCCTTTCGTCATTTCTAAACTCATTGGCAGAGAATACGCACACAATGTCCGTTCTGCAAATAAACTCATTGAGCAGGGCAGACCGGAAGTTTACGATATTCTGGAAGAGGTTACAAAAGATCATTATGTTTTGCTAAACCGTGCTCCGACCTTGCACAGACTTGGTTTCCAAGCATTCCAGCCTGTTTTGATTGAAGGAAAAGCAATTCAGCTTCACCCAATGGTTTGTGCTGCTTTTAATGCTGACTTTGACGGAGACCAAATGGCTATCCACGTACCGTTAACAGAATCTGCTCAGAAAGAAGCCAGGGAAATAATGGTTTCTGCACACAATTTGCTTAAGCCGGCCTCAGGAGATCCAGTTATGACTCCTGACAAAGACGTAGTTGTCGGCTGCTATTACATCACAAAATCACAGGATGGCATGAAGGGTGAAGGCAAAGTATTCACCTCTGCTGATGAAGCAATCATGGCTTACAGAAACAATGTCATTCATATCAAAGCAAAGGTAAAGATCAGAGTTGATGGCAAGCTTTTGGAAACTTCAGTAGGTAGAGTCATTTTCAACCAGCTTTTGCCAAAAGAAATGGGCTTTAGAAATGACACTTTTGATAAAAAGAAACTGCAGGCTTTGGTCAGAGAAGCACATAAGATGTACGGCAATGATAAGACTGCAGAATTAATTGACCGCATCAAAGCAACCGGCTTCTTCTATGCAACCAAATCAGGACTTTCCTGGGGCATGGATGACTTAAGAATTCCAGAAGTAAAACAAGAGCTCTTAGAAAAAGCAGACGAAGAAGTAGAACAAACATACCAGCATTACAGAGAAGGTTTGTTAACAGAAGAAGAACGCAAGGCTCAGGTCATTGAAATCTGGTCCGGAGTTTTAGAAGAGCTTTCTAAGAAAGTTACACAATCTGTTGATCCAAACGGTTCTGTTAACTCCATGGTTGTTTCAGGAGCCAGAGGTTCTTTTGCCCAAGTTTCTCAAATGGCTGGTATGAAAGGACTTGTGGTTAACCCGGCAGGTGATGTCATCGAACTTCCTGTTAAGGGATCTTTCAAAGAAGGCCTAACAGTTTTGGAATATTTCATTTCAACCCACGGATCCAGAAAAGGAATGTCAGATACTGCTTTAAGAACAGCAGATGCTGGTTACTTAACTCGCCGTTTGGTTGACGTTGCTCAAGACATTGTTGTTAATGCAGAAGATTGCGAAACTAAAGACTTCATTGAAGTTACCAGAGAAATGTCTGAGAAGATGAACAAAGATTACGGCAAGAGACTTTTTGGCAGAGTAGCCGCAGAAGATATTAAAGACCAAGACGGAAAAATTATAGTTGCAAAAAACGAAGGTATTGATGAAGCTGGTTCTAAATTAATAGGAGATCCGCAATCAGGGATCAATTCTGTTAAATGTCGCTCTGTTCTTAAATGTAAGCTCGTCCGTGGTGTTTGTCGTAAATGTTATGGTTTTGATCTTGGGTTTAACAAGATGGTTGAACTTGGCGCAGCTGTAGGAATTGTTGCTGCGCAAGCAATTGGTGAACCAGGAACCCAGCTTACCATGAGAACTTTCCATACCGGTGGTGTTGCTGGATTAGACATTACTCAAGGTTTGCCTCGCGTAGAAGAACTTTTTGAAGCTCGCGAGCCAAAAGGGCAGGCTTTTGTATCAGACATTGACGGAGTCGCTTACATCAGCAAATCAAGCAACAAAGAATACGCTATTAGAATTGAAGGTGCTGGCGCTGAAAAAGAAGAACACCTTCTTAATGGTGCCCATACCCAGCTCAAAGAAGGGGAGCATGTTACAGAAAACGAAGCGCTGTATATTGACAGCAATGGTAAAGCAGAAAAAGCAAAGTCAGCTGGCATTGTCCATTTAGAAAAAGATAAAGTCATAATCATCAAAGAATCAGAAGAAAACTTAAGAGAATATTTAGTTCCAACATCTTTCTCTTTGCTCATAAAAGATGGTGATTTAATTACCAAAGGTCAGCAATTGACTGAAGGAAACTTAAACCTAGGACAAGTTCTTGCATTAAGAGGGGTTCAGGATGCTCAAAATTACATTGTCCAAGAGGTTCAGGATATTTACGTTTCCCAAGGTCAGAACATTCATGACAAGCACGTTGAAGTCATGGTTAGACAGATGTTTTCCAAGATGCGCATTACAGATTCTGGAGATTCTGAATTCTTAATTGGTGATTTGATAGACAAAGCAAGATTAAATGATACCAACGAAAAGCTTGTTGCAGACGGCAGAAAGCCAGCACAAGCAGAACAGCTTTTGATGGGCATCACTAAGGTATCCTTAAATACTGAATCTTTCTTAGCCGCAGCATCTTTCCAAGAAACAACACGTGTTTTGATAGAAGCAGCACTTGCTGCCAAGACTGACCACTTAAGAGGACTTAAAGAAAACGTTATTATCGGCAAACTCATCCCAGCAGGAACTGGTTTTAACCCTCAAAGTGCAGCAGAAGTGGACACAGATTTAGTAGCAACGCAAGAAGAATAGTGTAAGAAAAGAAAAAGACTCCGGAAACCCGGAGTCTTTTTTAGTGTCGGCCACCACCCTCACCACCTATATATTAATAGCCGCACAGTATTTGGTCAATCCATGGTGGAAGTAACGGGAATCGAACCCGTGATCACCTCTTGGTGAGGGTGGTGATCGCCAGCCTGCTACTCCCATATTGTTTCCTTAATATATATACTCCGGAGATATTAAATATTCATTAAGAAATAATTAAAAAACCCCTGGGTTCCAGGGGTTTTTATTCCTCTCCTAAGTTATTTTGGCCACTCTGAAATTATCAGAAGATCTTTTTGGTTTAGATTGCTCCAGATCTCCTCTGTAACAAAGGGCATAAACGGATGCAGAAGCTTAAGTGTTGTTTTTAACGTTTTAGCAAGAGTAGCTTTGGTGTTTGCAGATATTTCAGGATCCTGCAACTGTTTTTTGCTTGCTTCAAGGTATATATCAGCAAGTTCATGCCAGGTAAAATGATATGCAGCCTGCGCAGCTTCATTTAATTTTAACCCTTCAATGTTTTCAGTGATTTCTTTTGTTGCTATTTTTAGTTTTGCGAGTATTTCTTTATCCGCTTCAGTCAATTTAGTTTCATCAATCTCTGTATCAAAATCATCTGTGTTGCTTAAGATAAATCTTGATATGTTCCAGAGCTTGTTTGCAAAGTGCTTCATTCCTTTTATCTTTTCTTCAGCCAGGGGAATGTCATTTCCAGTTGCAGTTGAAAAGATTAAAGCAATACGCAAAGCATCAGTGCCATATGTATCAATGACACCTAAGGGATCTATGATGTTTCCTTTGCTCTTACTCATCTTTTGTTTGTCCTTGTCCCTTATCAACCCGTGCAGATATATAGTTTTGAAAGGAATATCTTCCAAGAGGTAGGTGGTCATAAGGATCATGCGAGCTACCCAGAAAAAAATAATGTCATAACCGGTTTCTAAGACTGAGGTTGGGTGGAATGTTTCAAGATCTTTAGTTTTGTTTGGCCAGCCAAGAGTTGAGAACGTCCAAAGACCCGAGGAAAACCAGGTATCTAGAGTGTCAGGGTCTTGTTCCCAGCCAGCTTCTTTAGGCGCTTCAATGCCGCAGTATATTTGATCGCCTTTATACCAAACCGGTATTTGATGACCATACCAAATCTGCCTGCTTATACACCAGTCTTGTAAGTTATCAATCCAATTGAAATATGTTTTCTTGAAGTGGTCAGGATATATTTTGATTAACCCTGATTTAATAGCGTGTGACATTAATTTTTTTAAGGTCGCGGATTCAGAAGCAGGGAAATTCAGTTTTTGCTCAGAGCTTAATTTGAATTCTTTGTTAACATCAATGAACCACTGTTTCATTATTTGTGGTTCAATAATCCCGCCGCCTCTGGAGTTAGTTGCAATCCTATGCGCATATTTTTCA
>JAKCAE010000011.1 GCA_021842385.1 bacterium | reverse complement strand
CAGCAGCTTCCGGAATAAATTTTCGTCAAGATGGTTCTACAGAATTTTGGAATGACACAGGTCTTACCGTCGGAGTTAATTATGTTCCGGCAAAAAGAATGGTTATCTTAAATTCTGGCAACGTCGGTATAGGTACCACAGCTCCAACAGCAAATCTCCAGGTAGCCCAAGGAACAACAGGAGCAGGAACAGTATCAACAACAGCAACACTAACCACAGTAACAGGTGTAGGTACCCAGTTCCTTAACACCTTCAAAGTAGGTGATACCATCACAGTAAATGCAGAAACAAGAACAATCTCTGCAATTGCATCAAACACCTCCCTAACAACAGATGCTTGGACAGGAACAAACTCAGGAGCAGCCTACACCCTTGTTGGAGGAACCAGACTCTCAGTACTTGGCAATGGAAATGTTGGGATTGGGACAACGACGCCATATTCAATCGATGACACGGCCGCTGCCACACAGTTTCATGTAAAGGTAAGCGGTGGTACCGGCAATGTCGAGGTCGCGCGTTTTGAGGGAGGCGCGGACTCTGATAATACTTACGGTGTGTTACGTGTTAACCACAACAATGATCGAGGCTTTTTCGTGAAAGGAGGCAGACAAATTGGCAATACGGCAATCGCCACGATGGGTCTGACAGATAATGTAGGCACAATGACAGACATAATGACATTTTTAGGCAGCAACGTTGGTATCGGTACAACAAGCCCTACCTCGTATAATTTGCAGGTTGTGGGTACTGGCGGATTCTCAACTTCGGTTACAACACCGATTCTTACTTCAACGGGAACACTCTCGGTTGATTCAGCCACAACTAATGCGCTCAATATAGGAACAGGGGCTAATGCCAAAACAATTACAATTGGTAACACCACAGGCGCAACAGGGTTGGTCTTTAATTCAGGAACAGCTGGAGCAACCTTTAATCTAGTGGGAGCCGGTATTGCTAAGTTCCAAGCTTCAGCCGTTCCTACTACTGATATGGTACAAATTACAAATACCGGACAAGCTGTCACTACTGCCGGAGTAAATGCACTTGCTGTTACATATGTAGGAGGCGCAGCTGCTGTGGAAGCTTCTGCCATGAGAGTAGATTTAACAGCAGGCGGTACTACAGGTGGAACATGGAGTGGTCTAAGATTAGTAGGAAGCACCGCTGCTTCTGGTGTTACAGAAAATGGAATCAAGCTTGACGCGATTACTGGTGGAGCAGGAACCGAAAATGCAATTAATGTTGGAACTGGTTGGGATAATATTTTAACATCAGGAAGCATCAACATCTCAGCTGCCGGTGCAATCACAGGAGCTGCTTCATACAATGGATTAATTGTTACTGCAAACACTGGTGTAATTACTACAGGCACTTGGAATGGTTCTACAGTAACAGTGCCGTATGGCGGTACTGGAGCAACCACCCTTACTTCTAACGGAGTTCTCTATGGTAATGGCACAGGAGCAATACAAGCCACAGCTCAAGGTGCTGCTAACACAGTGCTCGTTGCTAATGCAGGTGCTCCTTCATTCTCCGCAGCACCCGTCATTGGCACCTCTGTAACTACTCCTATATATTATTCAAGTTCAGGAGTAAGAAATGGTGCTGCGAATACAGGATCATTTAGGTCTCCCGAAAGTGCTGGCGCTACTACGGCTGATCCTGCAACAATAACTACGAACTATGGTTTCAGATCGCAATTCACGACTGGTTTTGGTGTTTCTATGGAAACGTGGAATGGGAGTTCACCACAAGCAGGTCTTTTGATATGGAACGCTGGCACACCATCCAGGTGGATTGATAGAAATTACGCAACAGACACAACAAATATTACTGGAAGTCTTGCTATGAACTCTGGAACAGGCATAGCGACTCTTCCTAAGATTGCGATTGCGAGAAGCGCTAATGCAGCTTCTGGTATAAGCTGGTATAACATCGGGACCTATAATGCTTGGGCTGAATATATGGGACCTGCTGCCGGTACAAGTTTAGGACCAACCGGAAATATTACAGCTCCTACTGGTACATATGTTACAAGCTGGGGCTTGCGAAGCTTCATTGAAAACGTTGCAGGTTATGGTTGGACTTGGGAGTCTGGAACTATATCATCAACAACTCCTTCGATTGTAGCGGAACTTTCTTCAAACACGGGTAATTTCAAAACAGCTGGCACTGGAACCTTTGGCACCAACGCTGTTATTAACGGCGGCGGCTCTTCATATTTCAATGGCGGGAATTTGGGAGTAGGCACTGTAAGTCCAGCTAATTTGTTGACATCTAATCAATCGGCAAATGTTACGGTTGGAACACCTGGAACTTATGGTATTGCTTTGGCTAACCAGGGCACAACCAATTTAACCGTCGGTTCAGATGCTACTTATGCATATATTCAATCTTGGGCTTCCAAGCCTTTGCAGCTAAATAACCAGGGCAACAACACTATTATCAATGCCGGTAGTGGCAACGTTGGTATCGGCGTGTCCGGTCCAACACTTGGAAAATTAGAAATAGAGACAGCAGGAGGAGCTGCAATCAACACCGCAAATACTTTGGCTTTAGGAACTACTGGTGGAACAACCACATGGTCAGCCTTGAGATTAACAGATGGAGTTACAGCAAACGCGTATATCGGATATATAACTGGTTCTAGCGCAGCCACAAGACTACTTGGTTTTGCTAATAATTCTGCCACAGCACAAATGGTGTTAGATGGAAATGGGTATGTCGGTATTGGGACGGTAACACCTGCAGCCAAATTAGACGTTACTCAAACTGCTGCTGATTATGCTTTGATTACAAGGTATGACAATACAAGTACATCTCCATTTAGTGGTTTCCCACAGCTTTCTGTTAGAAACTTAGATACTACAGCAAATAACGGAATGTTGATGTCTTTCCAGACAAATAACTCAGTGGCTGCTTTGTACAGCGCAGCACAGATTGGTGTTAAGAATACATCGCACACAAGTACAGCAGAAAATGCAGATATCTATTTTAGACAAGTCACTGGAGATGGTACTGGCGTTCAAAACACCATGATTTTGTCAGGAAGAAAAGTAAGTATTGGTACAGATAGCACTCCAACCGCACAATTAGATGTAAACCAAACTGCTGTTGGAAACGTTGGTGCGAAGATAAAGCAGATTGCATCTGCAACAGCTGATTCATTACAGATTCAAGATTCTACTGGTGCAAATACTTTGAGAGTAACAGCAGCTGGTGATCAGGAGTTCACTGGTAACTTGAATAACGGGTTTGGTGGGTTAGGAAGATTCCAGAACTTGTTAACATACTCAGAGCAGTTGGATAACGCAGCATGGGCTGCAACTGGTATTACAGTTACTGCTAATTCAACGGCAGCTCCTGATGGAACTACAACTGGTGATACTCTTGCAGGAACCGGCGCAAGCTCACTCATTCAAACATACACCACAACAACAAATGGCAACTATACTTTCTCCTTCTGGGCAAAAACAACCTCTGGAACTGTAACAACAGGATTAAGAATTGATTCAACAGGTGCAACCCCAACAACAGGAACAGCCACAACATATACCGCAACAACAACCTGGCAAAGATTTTCAGTGACTCAAAACTTTACAGGAACGCCTTCAAATATTAAAGCCGTTATCTTGCCTGGAAATGGTTCAACCGGAACAATCATTGCTTGGGGCGCGCAGTTAGTTCAAGATACAGTGCCTGAAGTTTATGCCAGAACAACCGCTTCAACAGTTGCTGCAAATAGAGGTTTAGTTTCAAACGGTGGTGAGTTCATCTCCTCCATTGATGCAAATGATAAGCCTTTGGTAGTACAAGCTGCTCCAAGTCAGAGCGCAAATCTCTTTGAGGTTCAGAATTCTGCAGGGACAGCACTTACAACAGTTAGCTCAGCAGGTTGGCTTGGTGTTGGGACAAACCCAACTCAGGCCTTGGATGTTTTAGGCAATGCTCAGATTTCTCAGACAACTGTAAGCACAAGCGCACTCTTTGCCGTAAATGGACCGGGAAATCCTATTACTTTTGGAACACAAACACAGTTTTTGGGCGGCAATGCCGCAGCAACATCTCTTGTCAAATTGGATTCAACTCATGTTGTTGCTGCATATGTTTACGACGATGGTGTAAATGCCTCGGTTTATGTGCAAGTTGGAACATATGTTAATGATTCCATTGCTTGGGCTACAGGGTCAAACTTGGTTAATGATTCAACAGGAGCTATTTCTCAAGGATATATTAGTGTTTCTGCATTAGATAGCACGCACATTGTTGTTGCTTGGAGTACAACAGTTGGCGGTGCCATAAGCGCTAGAGTGTGTTCAATTTCTGGAACAACGTTTAGTTGTGGCGCTTCTAACAGTCCTGCAACTGTTGGTACAAGCTATTCCATTTCAGTTGCGGCTTTAGATTCAACGCACTTTGTCATAGTCTACAATGACAGTGTAAACAACAGAGGTCAGGCAAGAGTCGGTGTTGTTTCCGGCACAACAATCTCATCCTACGGCACAGCAGTCAACTACACAGCAACTTCAACAACAGCAAATTACAATGTTGTTAAAGCGCTTTCTTCAACAAAATTCGTGGTCAGTCATACAGCTTCTTCTACAGGAAAATCAATAATCGGTGATGTTACAGCTGGTACAACAATTACCTTTGGGACAGCTGTTACATTTAATTCAGCAAATACTCCTTGGATTTCTATGGATACAATATCTACTACAGGATTCATTGTTACCTATCAAGACGCAGGAAACGGACAAAATGGTGCTGCAATTGCTGCGACATATTCAGGAAACACAATCACCTTTGGGTCTAAGTATTACTTCACAACAGATGCTGTGACATACACAGCTGTTTCCATGTTAGATTCTACAAATATTGCTATTACATTTTCTGGGACCAGCAGCTATGGATATTCAGTTACAGGAACAATATCTTCAAGTACTGTTTTAAGTTTTGGAACAAAAGTTGCCATAGAAGCATCAGTCCAAAATCTAAATATATCAAATGCAGCGCTTTCTTCTACTAGATTTTTGAATATATACGGACGCTCAACATCTACCGGGCAGAGTATAATTGGAACAATTCCGGCAAGTGCCACAACATACACATCTTCCTTTGGCACCCAAACTCAGTTTATTGCTGCAGCAGTTCAAGCAACGTCTTTAGTAAAGTTGGATGCAAGCCATGTTGTTGCTGCGTATGTTTACGATAACGGAGGTCCTGCTGACGCTGTTACTGTAAACATTGGAACGTACGTGGGTAATACAATTTCATGGGGTGCTACGCCAGGATCAATAGCTATAGAAACATCTGGTACGGTTCTGCATGGTCAGGTCAGTGTTTCTGTGCTTGATAGCACACACATAGTAGTTGGTTGGGTTTCTTCAGCTGGCGCCGTCATTTATGCAAAAGTCTGTTCCATTTCAGGGAATACATTTAGTTGTGGCGCTGCGGTTACTCCAGGAAATGCAACTAACAACTATTATGTTTCTGTTGCGGCTTTAGATTCAACGCACTTTGTCATAGTCTACAATGACAGTGTAAACAACAGAGGTCAGGCAAGAGTCGGTGTTGTTTCCGGCACAACAATTTCATCATACGGCACAGCAGTAAACTATACTGCTTCCGCAACTCCAGCAAGCTACAATGTTGTTAAAGCACTTTCCTCAACAAAATTTGTGGTAAGCTATCTTTCTGCAACTACCGGCAGATCTATAATTGGTGATGTTACCGCAGGTACTACAATCACCTTTGGAACTGCTGTTACATTTAATTCATTGAACACTGCCTGGATTTCTATGGATGCCATATCAACAACAGGATTCATTGTTTCATTCCAGGATACAGGAAATTCATCTTACGGTGCTGCTGCTGCTGCGACATATTCAGGAAACACAATCACATTCGGGTCTAAGTATTACTTTACTACAGATAATGCAATACACACAGCAGTTGCCATGTTAGATGCTACTAACTTTGCCATTTCTTACGCTGACGCATCAACCTTTAATGGATATTCAGTTACAGGAACAATATCTTCAAGCACTGTTTTAAGCTTTGGAACCAAAATAGATTTTTCTGTTACTTTAGGCGTATATATATCAAGCACTGCTTTGTCTTCAACATCTTTCCTGAATTTTTACTATAATAATTCTACCGGACAGAGCATAGTTGGAACTTATGCAACTGATACGACTTTGAACAAATCATTAAATATCGCAAACAACGGAAATATTGCTTTCGGAACCAGTGCTACTTCTAGCTACAAGCTCATTGTTCAGGATTCTCAAGCTTCAACGTATGTTGCAAGGATAAATAACACAAACACAAGCACAACTGCAGATGGTTTGTTAATTAGCTTGGGTATTGCAAATGGTAGCAGAAACGCTAATAACTACTTCATTGGTTTTGCTACAGCAGATGGAACAGTTGCAGGTAAGATTCAAGGTGGTGCTTCTGCTGTTGCTTACACCACAACTGGTGCTGACTTGGCAGAATGGTTCTTAGATGCTGACGCAAATAACAAGCTAGAGGATTCAGAAATCGTTGCCTTTGATGTTTCTTCCGGAAAAACTGTTAAGAAAGCCACCAGCTCTGTTGCTCCGATAGTTGGTGTTGTTTCTAACAACGCCGGCTTCGTTGGAAACGGTCCAATTTGTAAAGTTGATGATAGTGATTGCGATGCACATTTTGCGTCATACAACACCCTTGTTGGTTTGATTGGACAGTTGTCGGTAAAAGTAAATCTTGACGGCGGAGAGATTAAGCCTGGTGATTACATCACAGTTTCTTCTGTTGCTGGTGTTGGTAAAAAAGCAACCTCTTCCGGATATGTTGTTGGTGTAGCTATGGAAGGTTACAGCTTAGAACAAGCTCAGGCAATTGCGGCAAAAGATGCGCCTTTAGATGCTTTAGGTAACCCTGTTGCTGCTGATCCAAAAGTTGTTGTTACAACAATTCGTGTTTTGATCCGCCCTCAGTACTACACAGCTCCAGCACAATTTGTCTTTGATGAAAACGGCAATGTTGGTTTTGGCACAGAAGCACCAAGCGCTGCCTTTGAGATTGCAAGCGGATTGAATGCTGTTAAAACCTTAGCAGACGGAACAACCCAAACAGCAACATCCTTAACCGCAGTCTTAATTAACCCAATCTTTAATGACATGGGTGCAACTGGTGTTAAGCATTATGGTTTGATTGTTACAAACGGCAATGTTGGTTTTGGCACAAGCACTCCTGAAACCAGAGTTCATATTTCAGACGACAGCACAGATGCAGTGGTAGGCTTAACAATTCAATCAACCGCTGACTTTGCCGAAGGAGTTGCTGCGGACATCTTCAGGATAGTGGCAGAGGTTGGCGGTGTTTCTACAACCCAGTTAAGAGTTACAACTGAAGGAAACATGTTTGTTTCAGGATCCATAACAATTGGTGGACAGTTCATTACAACCGGCGCTTCCACATATACTCAGGAATTTGTCATCTCAGACGATGCTTCTTCAGGAGATGTTGTTGCCATAATCGGTGCAAATATTTCAAAAGCAACTAAGCCATATGATTCTTCAATCTTTGGTGTGATAGTTGAAAAAGGCGGCTTTGTCTTAGGTATGCCAAGAGACGGTGAGGTTGTTAATTCGGTTGATGCCATAAAGAGCGTGGCATACAGTGGTACAACTTTGGTAAACATTACTGATGAAAATGGTCCTGTTTCCAGAGGCGATTTCTTAACAGCATCTTCATCAATCCCTGGATTTGCGATGCGCGCGACAGTTTCAGGAAGAGTTGTCGGTCAGGCTTTGGCAGGTTTTAATGCTTCAGAAAATTCGCAAGTTGTTAATGGTTTAACAATCCATACAGGCAAGGTCCTTGTTTCCTTAAGAACAGCATACGAGCAAATTAACAACACCTTTGTTTTGGGAAATGACGATATTGCAGCCTTAACTGCTCAACAGATTGCATCTGGTGATTCTGCAACCACCCAAGGTTCTGCAGATGTTGCAGAATCAATTGCTTCTTCCAGCTCATCCCTAACCTTTGTCATCAGACAAGCTGTGAATACAACAGTAAATGCTACAGATACTGCAAACACAACAGCCGCAGTTAATGCTGACATCTTGCAAGTGCAGTCTGGAAAAGTAAATCGCTTCATGATTGCCTCAAACGGCGCTATCAGTATCAACACAAGCATTGCGTTGGATTCCGGAAAGAACATCTTTGTCATTAGAAACAACGGCATTGAGCAATTTGTCATCAGGGCAAAGGGCGGAGCAGTTCTTGGCGCAAGCTTAATTGTTAAGAAAGACTTAGTTGCTTTAGGACAAGTTCTTGGTTCAACCGCAATTCTTGCCAGAAATATTGGTGATGTAGATATTGCTCAAGGTGATGTTGTGGTCTTAAGAGGTGTTGAAAGTGAAACAATCGTCGGTAATAACCCAATATTAAGTGTTTCTAAAGCAGACACATCTTTAGCCTCTGAAACAAACGGTTTAGCAGAAGTAACATCTCCAAGTGGCGACTCCCAAGTTATCAAAGCAACAATCGTTGTCGGTGTTGCTGACAGAAACATGTCAGATTTTGACATCCCTGGAGCTCCTGTTTCCAAAGCCTCAAGCAACACAGTAATTCCTAAGGGTGAGTTTATGAATGTTGTTACTTCTGGAACATTTGGAATGATTAATGTGGAAGCAGGGGATGGTTTGACTCAAAATTCAATATTGCCTGGTGACAAGTTAACAATCTCTGATGTCTCAGGGCATGCAAGAAAATTAAAGCCAAATGAAAGCGGAATGCCTGTAATTGGTATAGCTTTGGATGGCTTGGTTTCTGGATCAGGAAAAGTAAGAGTATTGTTGATGATTAATAACAGTTATGTTAGTGGTAATGCAGAACCAACGAACACAACAAGCGCTCCCGCTGCTTCTTCGGGCTCTTCTGTTTCCCCAGATACAACAACAACTCAAAGCACAGGCTCTGACACTGCAACAACACCTGTTGACGCAACAACAACACCAACTGATACGACAGCAAGCTCAACAGACACAAGCTCAACCGTTTCAACTGATACAGCAGCAACCACCGATCAAACCATAACTGTGACAGAACCTGCACCTAGTGCTGTTCCTACAGTAAGCGATACGCCAACAGCAGCAGCTGACACATCAGGAACAGTTGCAACAGGGGATACAGGCACAACAACACCGTAGACAATGGGACGAACTCTGTATGAGTTCGCTCATTTTTGACAAACTTTTAATCTTTTGATATTGTATATACACAATTTGGGATTTCCCACTGAGCCCCGCCCCTTAAAAGGCGGGGTGACGATTTTTAGGAAGAATAGAGCTCTAAGAAGTGTCTCTTAACCCTATTTAATTGTCCGTTATCAAGCGCCCCGACTCGGCTAGTCAGGCGCTTTTTGTCTAATATACGAGCTTGGTTGAGCATAGCCCATCTTTTGACTCCTTTAAGTTCTGTTTCTACATACCAACTACCTTGTTTTTCTTGGGTAGTTAACGGTAAGCCTAGAAAAGAATTAGATGTGAATTTTCTAAAGATTAAAACCGGACGGGTAAGTTTTTCACCCTTGCCAAAGATTTCTTCACCCAAATTCATTCCTAAGCTACACCACCAAATATCTCCTTGCTTGAAAACCGTCGTTTTGGGCCTGTTCCAAAGCTTGATTTTTAACCTGCACCAGTTTTTGAAAGCTGTTGTATAATCAGAAAACATCTTTGTTGAGTTTTAATGGTTTTACAAAGTTTAACAGATCAACATTAATTTCAGATTAACTTTTTTCTTAACAATTTATGTTCTAAACTTGTCCACAGGGGAGTCTTGTTTCTTTTGGAAAAAGACCTTAAACGTGGTATAATATAATCGTTAAGTGAGCCTAATGAAATCCATACAAAAGTTCAAATTATTCACGGTTTTTTACAGTATTTTTGCGCTTTTGGCCATACTTAGTTATGGTCTTAGAGTAGAGGCTTTTTCCTACGCCGCAATTACTCCTGTTGCAGTAGATAGCTTTGTTTTAGAGACAAAGAATATCCAGTATGTTACGGCAATTGATAGTAGCGGTGTTTTTGTTGAAAAACGTTTTGTTGCTAAGGCAACTGCATTGGATAGCTGTAATACGGAAGTTGCAGGACGGGCAATATATATTCCAAAGTTGCAGAATACTTTTAGTTTGAATCAGGAGCTTAATTGTTTTTCTCTTTCTTTGAATGTCGGCTCTTTTTCATATCAGGAAACTCTGGCAGTAAATAATCTTACAAACTCATCTGTCGGACATATTTTGGTTTTTAAAGAAACGCCAAAGATAGCACGGTTTGGTTTAGTAAGTTCAAATACTAAACAAGAAGTTGCCATCGTTTCTTCAAATGGTTTTGGTTACGAATTTTCTCAGGCAATAGGTGATGTTTTAGAAACATCCTACTCTTCTGAATCTCTTGGTTTTAAACCAAAGGATTCTGTGCTTGTTGTTAATAGTGTTCTTTTTGAGATCTTGCGTTGTTAAAAAATATCGGAGGTTTAAAGTTTTAGGTATTAATTAATAGTTATATATAAACATATGAATCAAATGATGAACGGCCAACCTCAAATGGGTTCGGCACAACCAATGCCAGCACAGGGGGGCTCACGCGCTCCTTGGGTTGTATTGGTAATTGTGGTAGTTGTAGTTTTAGCAGTTTTAGGTTTCTTGTTTAGAGACAAGCTTGGTATGGGTTCAAAGTCCCAGACAAAGCTTTCCGGTTATCAGGCAGTATTCCTAACCAATGGTCAGGTTTACTTTGGTAAAGTTTCTGATATGAGAGATAAATATGTAACCTTGAAAGATATTTATTACCTCCAGGTTAACCAGCAAGAACAGTTGCAATCTGGTCAGCCAGCAACCCAAACCCAAAACCAACAGCCACAGTTGTCCTTGGTTAAATTAGGTAATGAGTTGCACGGTCCTGATGACGTTATGCAAATCAACAGAGATCAAATTTTGTTCTTTGAAGAATTGAAAGCAGACGGACGTGTTGCTCAAGCAATTGAGGAATACAAGAAGAACGGTGCTAATGCAAATGCAGGAACTCAAACTCCAGCAGCACAAACACCAGCAACAACTCCTCCAGCAACTCAGACCCCAGCCCCAACTAAATAACTTTTAGTTTTAAGGCCAAAGAAAACACCCGCCAAACGGCGGGTGTTTTATTCTTATTATTTAACCTGTTTTACTAATGCTTCAAATGCTTCCGGGCTTTTGATTGCCAGTTCAGAAAGAGTCTTTCTGTTGAGGTTAATCTTTGCTTTCTTTAAGGCTCCGGCGAATTTACTGTAGGTTGTGCCATTGTCTCTTAAAGCAGCGTTTAATCTAATGAGCCAGAGTGCGCGCATGTCGCGCTTCTTGTTTCTTCTGTCTCTGTAAGCATATTTGTCTGCATGCAGGAGCGCTTCTCTTGCTGCGACAAAGTTTGTGCTTCTTCTGTTTTCAAAACCTTTTGCTCTTTTTAGTAAGTTCTTTCTTCTTTTAGATGCGGCTACTCCGCGTTTTATTCTTGTCATGTTATTTATGTGTGATTAAAATTCCGATTCCTGGGTTTGACTTAGTTAAAGTCATGTCGCGTCTCTTGTTCTTGGTTGTTTTTCCGCTTTCCCTGGAGTTGAAGTGATCTTGTCCAGCTTTGCGGTAAACAATTTTTCCGGAGCCAGTTTTCTTGAAACGCTTGGAGGCTCCTTTGTGGGTCTTCATTTTAGGCATGTTAAGCTGTTTTTTTAGTTATTAGTATTGAGATAAATGGTCCCTGGCGTTTTGCCGGAACTTCTGTGGCATAGTTGGGCACAAAGTTTAGAAACTTTTTGATGACTTCAAAACCCATTTCCGGGTGTGCTTGTTCTCTGCCGCGCATTAAGAGATCTACTTTTACCTTGTGTCCTTCTTCAAGAAATTCAGAAGCCTTTTTAGCCTTAATGCTCATATCATGTTCTGAAATGCGCAGGGAAAGGCGAACTCCTTTAACGTCAATCTTCTTGATTTTCTTTTTTTGCTGTTGCTCTAGCTTTTTCTGGTGATAGCGGTACTTGTCAAAGTTAATGAGTTTAACTACGGGCGGTAGTGCTTGGGGAGACACTTCCACCAAATCAAGTTCTCGCTCTTGCGCCAGGCTTAAAGCCTCAGAGGTTTTCATGACTCCGAGCTGCTGCCCGTCTTCATCAATAACCCGGACTTCTGGGACGCGTATTTGGTTGTTTGTTCTAGTTTTTAACAAACTATTAAAGTAGTCCTTTTGATCCTAATTTAATTTTAGATCAAATAGATTATATCTATTTTCAGGTCAGAAGTCAAAGGTGCTATACTATATATATGACATCAGCAATTCTTTTTGTTCTCCTTGTTATCATCATAATGGGACTGCTTTACAGGGAGGCTTTAATTGAAGGTTACAAACATCACGGCATCTGGGGGTTTTTTAGGATGTATATAGCGATGCTGGTTAACAAAACCTTTGGGATTTTCTTTCATGCTTAGCACTATTTAAAGCCTTGAAAAAAGGCTTTTTTTGTGTCATACTAGTCTTTGCTCTAAAAGGGCAAGTAATTTAAGGGGATGCCGGATTTTGACAGGGAAGTGACCTTTAAAAATATGCAAGCCGAGTATGCTCAAAATCTCGTAATATTCTTGAGCACAATCATAATTGGCAATTTCATTGCTAAGGTGAAGAACGCTTTTGCGTTTCCTTCACTTGTTCTTGCTTAATCTTTAGGTAAGAACGTGCGCCTTTTGTTTTCCTGCGACAAAAGATCACGCACCTCATTTGCAGGATATATTCAGATGTTTGGTTTACGCGTCTGAAAGAATCTTTGTAAACTAAACCTTGTGGTTAGTTCGCGCGTTTGTTGCTACAAGGCTTTAAAGCGCGCTAAGCTTGTGAATAATTGTTAAGGGAACCTTTTCTGGACGCGGGTTTAACTCCCGCCATCTCCACCAGATATTGTTTCCAAAACCGCCTCTTGGCGGTTTTTGTTTGACCAAAAAAGTTTTTTGTATTAAAGAGGATTTATAAATATACTAATAATATTTTAGGTTCTTTCCATGTGTTCCTTGTTATTTTAAGTCTATGAATATCAACAAAACAATTTATGTCTTCATTGATGCATCTAATCTTTGGCAAGCTCAGAAATCTAAAGGAAGGTTCCTGGATTATCAGCAATTATTTGAACATATAAAGAGACAGTTTAGGTTAAATAAGGTAAAGGTATTCTATTATACTGCCTACCCAGCAGAGGGAACCAGGAGATACAGCTTAGATGCCAAACATAAATTTTTTACATTTTTGAAAAAAGGTTTAAAATTTGAAGTTGTAAAAAAAGAGCTTAAGAGGATAAGTATAGTTGATGAGTTTGGTGAATCGATTCAAGAAAAAGGTAATATGGATGTTGAAATGACGATAGATGCCGTACATTTTTTTCAAAACTATGATATCGCCATATTTTTCACTGGTGATTCTGATTTCTTGGCTCTAGTTTCATATTTGCGCAGACGAGGCAAAAAAGTGTACATTTTTTCTTCGAAAAATAATATTTCGCAAGAATTAAGAACTGGCGCTGATGGGTATTTTGAAATTTTAGATTTAGGTGAACATATTTGGGGTAAGGCATTGCAACATCGAAAGTCGAAGGGGATATAAAAATCACCCTCCTTGCGAAGGGTGATTCTAGGATGTAATACCCTTTCAGTTTATGACAAACCGAAAGACATATCCAGTATATCTTAGTTTTTAACTAAGGTCAAGAATTGAACAATATTAAAACCACCCCTTGCGGGGTGGTTTGTGTTTCAGTTGGCATATCAACTGATTTTATCCGTTATTAAGTTATTTGTTTAGCGCTGTTCTGATATTGATTCTAATTGCATTTAGGATGTTTAGTGTTTCATCCCAAAGACCCTTTATTCTAACTCTCGTTCCAACAGTGGCATCTGCTAATGTTGCCGCTTGTCCGTCTTTTGTAACTTGAGTGTTAGCATCTGTCTTTATATTTACATTGCTGACAACTCCTAGATGTGTGTTTTGAAGAGTTAGGGTATTGCCGTTGACCGCTGTGATAGTTCCGTTAGTTAGTGCCGGGTGAGTATTTGCCGGCATTATTTGAACGGATTTTGCTTCTATGGTGTTGTTATCTTTTAGTTCCCCTTTGACAACAGCTTTGTCATTGACCTTTATATCAGAAAGAACAATGCTTCCTGTAAATGGTCTTACAAGTCTTGCGTCAGCTGTAACAACTGTGTAGACAGTTCCATTAGCGTCTTTTAGAGTAAAGCCTGTTGTGCTTAGCGCTGTCACCAAACCAGTGAATGCCCTATGTTCATATTGTAGGCCTTGGTTTAGATGTTCGCCAAAGTAGGCTTTCATTTCTGTTCTTTCACCTTTGTCCTCATCAAATCCATGTGCTGAAGCCATAAAAGGGAGGATACTTAGTGCCATGGCTCCTGTAGCTATATATTTTGTTAGTTTTAGCATGTAATTTTCCTTTCGTTTAAATGTTTTCTTTGTGTTTAGTTTTAATCAGTCTTTTCGACCTTTCAGTAGATTAGACGCTGTCAGGGAAACTTTCTTACAATCTGTTTTTTGGTGTATACTTTGTTTTAATGAAAGATACAGATTTTGAAAAGATATATAATGAGTACGCAGATCATATTTTCAGATATTGTTTTTTCCGTGTATCAAATAGGGAAGTTGCTAAGGATTTAACCCAGGAAACCTTCATTAGAACATGGAATTCTCTTGAAAAAGGCAAACAAATAGAGAACATAAAAGCTTTTTTGTATCGGGTTGCAACAAACCTGGTTATAGACTATTACAGAAAGCACAAAGAAGTTTCTTTGGATCTTTTGAAAGAAAACGGCTTTGATTTCGTCAAGGAGGGTGAAGAAACCATCGACTTTATGGAACTTCAGTGGGTTTTGAAGGAAATGCGACAGTTGCCTGAAAAATATCAAAAGGTTTTAACCCTGAGATATATTGAAGATGCCTCACCCGGGGATATTGCTAAAACAGTCGGTATTTCTGAAAACTCAGCCTCTGTCCTGTTGCACAGAGGGGTTAAGATGTTAAAGAAGAAGTTAAATTTAGAAGAATATGATGAAGAGAGATAAATTTGAAAAATTAATAGCAACCTTTAAGTCCCAAAGTTTAAGCAGAGCCGAGAAAGATGAGATGCTTAAGGGTATTAGATATGCCATTGCAGAAGAGAGATTGAGGAAGGATCAGAAGGCAACATCTTTTTTTAGATTTTCTTTGCATCTTTTTTTGAACAAGAGAATGGTGGCAACGCTTTCTCTTTTGGTTTTGATATTTTCAACAGCAGGAATTTCCCGTGCCGCGGAACAATCTCTTCCCGGTGATTTTTTGTACCCTGTTAAAACTCAGGTTAATGAAAGACTACAAACTTCTTTTGCTTTAACTTCTGAACAAAAAGCAAGGGTTGCTTCAGAGTTGACCCTTAAAAGATTGAAAGAAGCAGAAGTCTTGTCTAAAAGAGGACACCTTGATGAAGTTAGGAAAGCAGAGATTACTCAAAATTTAACAAAATATAATGACGAAGTTAAAAAAAGAATAACTGAAGTAAGTGAAAATGAAAGCAAAATTAAGGCTGCGGATTTGGATGAGAAGTTGGATGTTTCTTTAGGAAAACACACAGAGGTTTTAGACGAGCTTTCAAAAGAAATAGAGATCCCTGAACAAACAGAGGTTTCAGAAGATTCAGAGATAAAGAATGAAAAACACCTGAAATTAAAGCGTGGTAAAGAAGATATGGACTCAAAACAAGTAATCAGAGAATTAAAACAAAGAGCTCAAAGAGCTTCCCACAGAGAAAGGGATAACGAAGAAACGGGGCAGACAGATTAGCTAGAGGTTTTGTTTGACTCTTTTTTTGCAGGATGGAATAATTTAGATGTTAGCAGGTTCCTTTTCCTTTGGCGCGGAGGCGCAATGGCAAAACGTTCGGTACGTTTTAACGGCTCCGACGCTGTGGTTTTAGGACCTAGCGATTCGGAGTTGATCCAGAGGTTTCTCGGCGGCGAGGAGTCAGCTTTCAACGAGCTTTACAGCAGACACTATGGCTGGCTCTTTAAGACAGCACTCAAGCTTTTCAATGGCGATGCTGATGCTGCTGAGGAGATCGTGGAAGTTTGCTGGCTCAAGGTTCTGCGGAATATCCGTGGTTTTAACGGTAGCGGGACCTTTGATGGCTGGGTTTCGCGGATGTTGTACAACCTTTTCAAAGACCAGTTCAAGAAGGGCGAATACAAGCATTGCGAGCAGGTGCCTGGAAATGTTGAGTTTGAGGAGTGGTGTCCTGCTGATTCTTCGCTGGACCCACTGGAACAACTCATTCTCAAGGAAGAGAATGAACTGTTGCTGAGATGTCTGAACAGTCTTTCCAGACCCCTTTCTCAGGTTGTATATCTTGCTTGTTTTGAGGAGATGAAGTACAAGGATATTGCCAAGGCCTTGAATGTCAACGAAGGAGCAGTAAAGATGCGTCTGCATCGGGCGCGTTTGCTGCTTGCTCAAGCAGTTGCCTGATAGCTGGTGGAGTTCTGAAACGGAGGATCAAAGAAACCCGTCCCTTACTGGGACGGGGAGAACAAAGAGGGCAAGGGATGTTGGGAGGCATCCTTTTTTTGTTGCTTTTGATTTGTTTTTTCTTTTAAGAATTGTTAAAATATCTATATATTAAAAATATAATGAAACAAAGGAAAAATATGGAAAAAAATACTCCAAACAACGACAACTGCTATTGCAATGGAAAATATTGCTGTGGTGACCACGGATATTTTCATCGCAATCCTTTTTGGCGCATTGCCAAGATTTTGCTAATTGCACTAGTTATTTTGTTGGTTTTTAAAATTGGAATTGGTATCGGTATGTATGGCTCTGGTTTTAGGGCAATGATGGGTAATGGTTTTGTTACTTTTTCTAGAGATGCTGATTCTTGGTCAAACAAAGGGACTAACATGATGTACTCTTTTGGCAGAGGCGGAATGATGACAGCAGGAACGAGAATTTCTGGAACCATTGCAAGCATTAATGGAAATGAGATTACTCTAAATGATAACTCCGGAGAACAACAAACCATCTATACATCAGCACAGACTGTAATTTTGTCAGAAGGTTCTGAGATTCCTCTCTCATCTTTGAAAACAAAACAGTTTGTTGTGGCTTTAGTAGCAGATGATTTGACTGCGCTAAATATTGAAGTAAAGTAGTTTAGACAAACATTAAAACACCCCAAGAAATTTGGGGTGTTTTTCTTTTGACCATTTTCTTTTTTTGTGTTAATTTGTCTTTTAATCCGCAGTCAGAGTATTTCCTTAACCTTGGAGGGGCAGATGCAGCGGATTTTGTTGTTTGCAATTAGCAGTCTGTTTGCTTTGTCCTTGCAGGGACAAGGATTGGGCAAACAGGACTCAACGCTCTCTGAGTCAGCATTGGTTGAATTTGAGCTTAGAAACCTTGTTTTTGAGGTTTTGAAGCTGAAGCCGGTTTTTGCAAAAAACCCTTGCGACTCAGCTTCTCAGGCTTTGCTCCCGCGCTTTTTTGGAGGGGTTGTCCTTGATACGATCAGGGCTGACCTTTCCAGATCTTGCAGATTGCGGAGCAGGCCTCGTTTTACCCGTTCAAGCTCTGAGCTGCGTAAGATCGAGGTTTTGGGAAGAGACAGTGCAGTGCTTTCAAGTCACGAAAGCTTCGGCTTCTTTCTCTTTTGGCTGAATGGGACCTGGCACTGGTCTGCCAAGCGTTCAGAAGCTGATGCTCGTTGGAGAGTAGTTGATGTGTCCAAAAGGAGACCATAGGAGGATTTATGAACCTGGTTGTTCTGCGTCGGTTGTTTCGAGCCGCAGTGCAGGTATTCTTGTGTCTTTTGGGTATCTTTGCGCTGTGGTTCATCAGCATGATGGCAGCGTCGCTGCCTGTTGTGCCGCGATAGCACCAAGAACTACTGAGCGCCCGTTTGATCCTTTCTGGTCAGCGGGCGCTGGTGTTTGTGGATATGTTTTTTTGCCAGTTTGTTCTTTTTCTATTATTATTCCCTTATGTTTTTAAGTCGTGTAACCATTGTAATATCTTTGCTTTTTGTTTTAGCCGGAGGTCTTGTTTTTTACATTGCTTACAACAGTTTTGTTGATCAGCAATATGCTTTAGCAGAATCTGTTGATATGCAAACCATTCAGATGTTAAGAAATGCTCGTGAAAAGAAAACATCTTTTGGTATTTTCAAGAAAAAGCCCGCACCAATTAATGTTTCTCAGTAGTTAATATATATTTAATTTCTTTGTGTTAATCTGGATAAATGTCCAGATTTTTTCGTTTAAGCATAACCATATTAACCCCTCTTGTTTTTATTTTCTTGCTTTTCAGAAACCTTTCTTTGGAAACAAGGCTTTATGAGAATGCCTATGCTCAGACCAAGGTTTTGTATTCAATGGAGGAGGGTATAGACGAGGCGTTGGTTTCAGAAATTCAGCAAGCTGAAAAGTTCGTCTATTTTGCGGTGTACACAATCACCAAGGAGAATATTGTTAATGCTTTGATAGCGGCAAAGCTTCGTGGGCTGGAAGTCTTAGGAGTTTTGGATTCTAATCAGGTTGAAATTCCAGAAGAAAAACCTTGGGTTAATAAATTAAAAAAATACGGCATTGTTCTAAAGATAGTGCCAAAGGAAAGCGGTTTAATGCATATTAAGATGTTGGTTACAGACAAAGCTTATGCTTCAGGGAGTTTTAACTATACGGTTTCTGCGGCAGTTTACAATGATGAGGTTTTGGAAATTGGCAGAGTTGAGGGGATTAGAAAGCAGTATTTAAGGATTTTTAAGCGGCTTTTCGAGAATCAGTAGGCTTTTCAAAATGCAGGAACTTAATTAGTCTGGTAACTATTTTTTCCAGTGATCCCTGATTCATCTTTTCAATTAATGTATGTATTTCTGTTTCGTTTAAAGGATTTGCGGTCCTGAGATTTTTAAAGAAATCTGCAGGAAGTGTTTGTTCAAAGAGTTCTTGAAGTTCTTTGCTTTCTAGGCTGGTGTTTTCAAACATCCCTCTTTTTATGGCATTCCATACTGTTTGTTGGTCAAAGCCAGTAGCCGCAGAAAGCTTTGCAATGACCACATCTAAAAGCAGGACAGCGCTTTCGTAATTGTAGCTTTTTGATTGGTCGTATTGTGAAAAGTCTGCTGTTGTTTTGTAGTATTTTTCCGTTAATTCGCGGGCCAGTTTTTCTGTAACGCCTTCGTTCCAAACCTGATAGCTGCGAAAATGTTGGTAGCCAACATACCCCAAGGCTTGCAGCTCTGTGGCCGCGTGAAGTTCTTCATGAATGAGAACTGCTACGAGGTATGCTTTAAGACCTTCTTTGGTTAAGAAAGGGTTTTGTCTTTCTGCTTGTTCTGCTAAGCCGTTAAAATCCACCTCTATTTCATTTGTTGCGGAGTTGTAAAAGGAGATGGGCATAGAGCTTTCATGACCCCTTGCCTCTATTTCTCCAATCCTTCCTTGATCCAGAAAGTTTAAGTTGCTGCCTTTTTCGCGGCCAGATTTAAGAGCTTCCTCTTGGATTAGGCGTTTAATTAATTCAAGATCAAGACCGTTTAGCGCTTCGTTAAACTCAGCGCTTCTTTCTTGCAGATACTCAATTTTACTGCTTTGCTCTTCGCCAAAGCCCGGTCTTTCTGTAGCCATGTTAATCTTCCTGTCGTTTAATTCTTCTTTCAATCTCCCTCTTTTTTATACTACTTCTTTTGTCGTATTTCTTTTTACCTTTACCAACACCGATTTTTAACTTAATTAATCCTTTTGTTCCGACAAAGATTTCTAAGGGAATGATGACAGTTCCTTTTTCTTTGCCGATTAATGAAGAGATTTCTTTTTTGTTTAAAAGAAGCTTCCTCTCTTTTTCAGGATCAGGATTTTTAATGCCAGCATATTTGTAAGGGGTGATATGCGCTTTAACAAGGTATGCTTCAGGGTTTGGACTGTGACGTATGGATATGTACGCGCCTTTTAGGGAGGCTTGCGAGGCTTTCAGGCTTTTAACCTCAGATCCTGACAATACTAAACCCGCAATCATTTCATTAGAAATGTTGTAATCAAAGGCTGCTTTTCTGTTGTTTACGAGTATTTTCATGACTTCCTACCTGTAGTTTATGGTATAATTTGAGATATGAAAAGGTATTTGGAAAAGCTTCTTTCGGAAGTTTTAGGCACTATGTTTGAAAACGGGCAAATATCGGCATTGCCTGCTTTTAATTTTAATATTCCCAAAGAAAGCTTCGGAGATTACAGCACCAATGTTGCTATGATTATTGCTGCAGAAGGAAAGTTTCAAGCACCTGATGTTGCAGAGATTATTGCCCGCGCTCTTTCTGAGCTTGATGCAAAAGGCGGTAAAAAGATTTCTCAGGTCAAGGTAGTGGGCGGTTTTGTTAATATTTTTGTTTCAAAGGAAGCAGTAGCACAAAATGTTTTAGATTTAACAGGAGAGATTAAGATTGATCCAATTGGTTTAGGTAGAAAAGTTGTTTTTGAATATTCTTCTCCTAATACTAACAAGCCTTTGCATATTGGACACACCAGGAACGATGTTTTTGGCATGGCTTGTATTAATTTGTTGAGAGCAACAGGTCACGATGTGATTTCCTGCGAGGTCATAAATGATCGCGGTATCCATATTATGAAAAGCATGCTCATGTATTTAAAGCATGGTAATGGAGAAACTCCGGAAAGCGAAGGGGAAAAACCAGATCATTTTGTTGGCAGATTCTATGCCATGTTTGAAAAAGAAAATCAGAAGAAAGTAGACGACAAACCAACTCCTTTGGAAGAAGAAGCTCAAGAGCTTTTACGCAAGTGGGAAGCAGGGGATTCTGAGACCAGAGCTTTGTGGCAGAGGATGAATAACTGGTTTTATGAAGGAGTTAAACAAACATATCTTTCGGAAGGATCAAGTTTTGATGAGGTTCAGCACGAAAGCGAGTTGTATGACAAAGGCCGGGACCTAGTTATGAAAGGCGTAGATATGGGCATTTTTGTTAAAGAAGCGGATGGTAGTGTTTCTGTTGATTTAACAGAGCAGGGCTTGGACAAGAAGTATCTTTTAAGGAAAGACGGCACAACCATATACATTACCCAGGATTTGTATCTTTGGTATTTAAGGAATGAAAAGCACAAGCCTGAGGAAGCTGTTGTGACAACATCTTCAGAACAAGCATATCACTTTCAGGTCTTGTCAAAGCTTTTTGAGTTAATGAAGTTTCCTTGGGCAGGAAGTTTTAAGCACCTGCCATATGAGCATGTGTATTTAGGAAAAGAAAAGATGTCTTCTCGTTTAGGTAATACAGTTTCTGCAGATGATTTGCTTGTTCAAACCAAACAACGCGTTGCTGAGGTCATGAAAGCATCTCAGAAAGTTAAAGGTTCTGCAGATGATGATGCTTTGCTTGAAACCATTGCATATGGTGCCATAAAGTACGGATACTTGAAATATGACAGGAATACGAAAATATATTTTGATTTGGAAGAAACAGCAGCCATTGAGGGAAACACCGGACCGTATTTGCAATACACTTACGCGCGTATTAAAAGCATTCTTGCTAAGGCAGGGGGTCTTTCTAAGGAAGCACCATCTGAATTAACAGAGAATACAGAACAAAGTTTGCTGCGGCATTTGTTGCACTATGACGAAACAGTGGTTAATGCAACTAGAGATTTCAGACCAACAGCAGTTTGCAGCTATCTTTTTGAGCTTGCTTCTAAGTTTAACGCTTTCTATGATCAAGTTTCAGTGTTGCAGGCAGAGACAGAAGAAAAGAAACAACAGCGCTTGGTTTTGTTGTCTGCTGTTGCTAATGTTTTGAAGCACGGGTTATCTTTGCTTGGAATTAAAACAGTGGAGCAAATGTAGTTTTGTTTTTTTAATACCCACAAGTGTGGGTGTTTTTTTAATACCCCGTTGACAAGGAGTCTTGATAATGGCAAGATGTTTAGTCTCGCAATATTGCTTTTCTATACCACACTGTTGATACGGAGGCGGGATGGAGCAGGTACTGCTGGGCTTCTCCTGGGGTTTTCGGAGAAAAGGCTCGAGTTGGGAACCAGGCTACAGCAACCAGGTTATGGCCTGGTGGGCAATTGCACATTGGAACGAGTTCGTGCATCGTTCCTTTCAGAAGGAGATTAACTACATCGTCGAGCTAAACGGGTTCTGGTCCCAATGTGTTGTCGAAGGGATAGCGCACGAGCGCAAGTACTCGCGCGATTCTCATCTCATCGTGAAAGGTCATCTCGACGGGCTTGTCGAGCGTGGTTTCAATCTCAGCAAGGTAAACTTCGTGCTTCTCTGCAAAGAAGAGCACTACCGTTTCTGCCGTATGTTGCTAAGACGGCAGCTCGCTGAGCGCGGAATCAAGCACTCCTGGATCTCTCGAGCCGAGGTTCAGGTGCCATACGATCCTTACTCGGTCCAGTGGTACACGCGCGGGCCGATTCGCGTGTTCGTCTACAAGGTGTATCGCGCAGCCAAAGCCTTGATGACCGGCCAGGTCAAGCTGAAGGAGCTGCTTGCAGAATAGTTAGGAGGAAGTTGAGGGGTTACGCACTAGGGCTGTTCGAAGTCATGATGATTTCGACAGCCTTAGTTGTTTTTTGGAGAATATTTGTTTTTCTGGTATACTAAAGAAAAGCGTTTGACCTGATACATCAATCAGGGAGCTGACTGAAGAAATATTAAGTAGACCAGTCCGCAAGCTTTGCGTAAAAAGCATAATCAAGCACCAATGAAGATGGTACCGTCCTAAGAAAGGGCTCTTCAGTTACGGTGTTTTTAATATATTTAAAATATGACAGAACAAGAACAAAACACAGAAAAACAAAGTGCTGCTTTGAAAGAAGTTAGTCTTTTAGAATATTGGGACAAAGAAAAGATTTTTGAAAAGTCTTTAAAGCAGAATGAAGCTAATCCGCCGTATGTTTTCTACGATGGTCCTCCTTTTGCCACAGGTCTTCCTCATTACGGACATATTTTAGGTTCTACGGCAAAGGATGTTTTTGGCAGATATTGGACAATGAAAGGACGTTTTGTCAGAAGACGCTGGGGTTGGGATTGTCATGGTTTGCCGATTGAACAGCTTGTTGAGCAAGAGCTTGGAATTTCCGGAAAAAAAGAAATTGAAAAAATCGGTGTTGATACTTTCAACAACAAATGCCGTACTGATGTTTTAAGGTATGTTGAAGAGTGGCGAAAAACTGTCAGAAGAATGGCACGTTTTGTTGATTTTGATGATTCCTACAAAACCATGGATTCTGCATACATGGAATCTGTTTGGTGGGCTTTGAAACAAACCTGGGACAAGGGTTTGATCTATGAAGGTCGTAAAGTTTTGATGTATTGTCCGCGTTGTGAAACTCCTGTTTCAAATTTTGAGGTTGCTTCTGACAATTCATATGATGATGTTTCAGAAGACTCCGTCATTGTTAAGGCGGAGGTTTTAAACAGCAAGTTTGGTGCAAAAACATATTTGCTTGCCTGGACAACAACGCCTTGGACATTGCCTGGGAATGTTGCCATGGCAGTAGGTCCTAATATTGATTATGTTTTGGTTAAGCCAGGTGCAGGGGATTTGGAAGATGGAATTGAAGATGCTTTGTATATTCTTGAAAAAGCAAAAGCTGAGGTTTTGTTTAATAATCCAAAGGTTGAAAAAGAGTTTAAAGGTTCAGAGCTTGTTGGTCTAGCTTACAAGCCGCTTTTTGAGGTTCCTGTTTTGCAATCTGAAAAGTCTTTTAAAGTCTATGCAGCTGACTTTGTGACCATAGAGGATGGCACTGGTATTGTGCATACTGCTGTGATGTATGGCGAAGAAGATTACGAGCTTGGATTAAAAGTTGGGCTGCCTGCAGTTCAGCTGCTTAATGCTCAGGGAGTGTTTAATGAGCAAGCACCTAATTTTTTAAAGGGTAAGTTTTACAAAGATACAGAGCCTGAAATTGTTAAAGCCCTAGAAGAAAACAATCTTCTCTTTAAAAAAGAGGTATACACACACTCAGTTCCTTTTTGCTGGCGTTGCGGCACCAGGTTGTATTACAGCGCTCTTCCTTCCTGGTTTATTAATATCCAAAAGATTAAACCAAGGCTTTTAGAGCTGAATGAAAATATTAATTGGTATCCAGAGCATCTAAAAGAAGGACGTTTTAAAAAGGGTTTGGAAAGCGCCCCTGATTGGAATATTTCAAGGAACAGGTACTGGGCAACACCACTGCCGTTTTGGAAGTGCAGCAGCAAAAGCTGCGGCAGATCAATTTGCATAGGGTCATTAAAAGAGCTTTCAGAAAAAGCTTTGAATTACAATGAGGTTTACAAGTCAGAAAATATATCTGAGGTTGATTTGCATAAGCCATATATTGACCAGATCAAGATGTCTTGCGGTGTTTGCGGCCATGACATGCAAAGAGTTCCTGAGGTTGTTGATTGCTGGGTGGAATCAGCAAGCATGCCTTTTGCTGAGTTTCATTATCCTTTTGAAAACAAAGAAGCAGTGCAGCAAAGAAGACCAGCGCAATTTGTTGCAGAGTACATCAATCAAACCCGCGCCTGGTTCTATGTCATGCATGTGATGAGTGCGATTTTGTGGGATCAGGCTCCTTTTGAAAACGTTGTCACTACAGGAGTTGTTCTGGCAGAAGACGGCCAGAAAATGTCAAAGTCTAAAAAGAACTTTCCTGATCCTTGGTTGATCTTTGACAAGTATGGCGCTGATGCATTGCGTTTTTACTTGATGTCTTCTCCTGTGATGCAGGGAGAGAATCTTTCTTTTTCAGAAAAAGATTTGGATGAAATATACAAGAAGATAACCCTGCTTTTGGGAAACGTGCATAGCTTTTTAAGGATGTACAGCAGCGAAAAAATATCTGATCCTGGTTCTGTTCCTTCTTCAGAAAACGTTTTGGATCTTTGGATTCTTGCGCTCTTGAAGGAATTGCAGCTTGAAGTAACAAAACAAATGGACGCCTATGACACGGTCAGAGCAACAAAACCGGTTTTGCGCTTCATCAACGACCTTTCAACCTGGTATGTCAGAAGAAGCAGAGATCGTTTTAAGAGCAGTGATGATCAAGCAAAAACATCTTTGCATGTTTTGGGTTATGTTTTAATGGAACTTTCAAAGTTGCTTGCTCCGATTATGCCGTTCATTTCAGAAACCATCTACCGTGATTTGACAGGCAATGAAAGCGTGCATTTAGCATCTTGGAATGTTAATGTTTCTGAACTTTCAGAATCAGAAAAAGCCCTCATCGTACAAATGCAGACTCTAAGGGATATAGTTGAGCTTGGTTTGTCTGCAAGAAAAGAGGCTAATATTAAAGTAAGGCAGCCTTTGGAATATGTTGCTTACAAATCAAAGACAGGCACTTTGGAGTTTTCTATTGAGCTTTCGGCAATCCTTTCAGAGGAACTTAATGTTAAAGAGGTTCATCAAAGTCCGGAGATTTCAGAAATGCCAGAAACAGTTTTCAAAGAAAATTCTGAGTTTCAGATTCTTTTAAGCACAAAGTTAACCCCTGAATTAAAAGAAGAAGGCTATGCCAGAGAGTTAGAAAGACAAGTTCAGGATCTGCGCAAGAAAAATGGCTTGAAAGTTGGAGATTTGATTGATTTGTATTACAACACCCAAGCTGTTAGTTTGGAGATGGCTTTAATCAACAAGTTTGATCGCAAGAAAACATTTGTCGTTCAGGTTAAAAAAGAGTTAGAGGTAGAGCCTGAAATTGAAGCACAGCTTTTGATTGAAGACAAAGCAATTTGGCTGGGAATTCAAAAAGTATGAAAGCGATAGTTCTGAAGAAAAGCCTTTTTTCTGAAGGCAGCGAGATATTAACAATATATACGCGCGAACTTGGCAAGGTTCGCGCGCTTGCGCGTTCAGTGAAGTCACCAAAGAGCAAACTTTCTCATGCCTTGCAAACCTTTTTTTTAACAGAGCTCGAGCTATTACCCAACAAAAAACTACCAACAGTTACGGGAGTAAAATCCTTGGAGGTTTTTCAGAACATATATTCAAATCCGCAAAAAGCTTCCTATGCTTTGTATGCTTTAGAGGTTTTGTTAAAATCAACCGCTGATCAGGAAGAAAACTCTGAAATCTTTGATTTGTTTTTAGAGCTTTTGCGACATCTTGACGTTTCCGCTGTTTCAAAGCATGTTTGTACAGATATTTTTGTTTTAGAGCTTTTGGCTTTGTCAGGTTATGCTTTGAGTGCAAAAAACTGTGTGCTTTGCGGCAAGAAACTTTCAGAAAATGTTTCTTTTAGCAACAGAAGAGGAGGTTTTGTCTGCGAGTCCTGCGCTTTAAAGATTTCTGATGCTTTGAAAGTCAGTAATTCTGTATATACCCTTGTTTCAAAGCACGCTAATTTACAAAGCCAGCAAAAAGATTTTGAAGAAATTGATCAAGAAGGGGCAGAGTTTTCGGCTGAGATCCATCGTTTAGTTGTGTCTTTTGCAAAGCATATTTTAGAACGCGATTTGAATGCCTCGGAGTTATTAGGTAAACTTTAAATATACACTGAATCTATGACAGAAATACAAATACAAACAACGCCAAAACAGCCCAATATACCAGCAACAGAGCCAGAGGCTCCGGTTTCTTTTTACAAGCAGAACAAATGGGCAATCTGGACTATTGTGGCTTCTGTACTCGTGCTTTCAGTTGCAATATATTTCATCTTTCGTACACCCAGCTCTTCTAAAAACATTCAACCAAAAGTCACCTTAAGCATTGATGCTCCCCAGACAGTTGCCACGGGTTCTGAGTTAATATACAAAGTTCGCGTTAAAAACAACGATTCAGACAGCATCAAAAATATCAGTTTGGATTTAGTATATCCTCAAGGGTTTACTTTTTTAGACAGCGTGCCAAAACCAACAAAGTTAAACGGTACCCAGTTTGGTTTGCCGCCGCTTGACCCAAGTCAGGAAACAACGATTATGATTAAAGGAGACGTTGTTGGTAATGCTTCAGAAACTAAGACTTTAAATGCCATAATGCATTACCGTTTTTCTAACACCAACACCTCTGAGTTCGTTGCTTCAGCACAAAGTCAAACACAGATTAAGACCGCAGATGTAGCCATACAAATTGACGGACCGGGAAGTGTTAATGCCTCAGAGGATGTGACATATATTGTCTCATATTCTAATTTTACGACAGAAACTATTTCAAGTTTTTCCATTTCAGCAACCCTGCCTAAGGAGTTTAATGTTTTGTCTTCAGAGCCTAAGGCTAATTTTAATAGCACCTGGAATATTGGGGATCTTAAAGCAAATCAAAGCGGTCAAATTAAGCTCCTTGGTAATTTTAAAGGTGCGCATACAGGGGATCAGTTAACAATTTCTGTGCAAGCTAATGGTTCTATAAAAGGGGATCCAAGCTTTGCTCTAACAGCTGCCCAGCTTTTTGTTGATATTTCAAGTCAGCCGCTTTCTGCAGATGTTAGTATTGATGCAACCTCAAACGCAAACTATGTTAAAGCAGGGGACCACCTAATTTACAAAGTTAGTTACAAGAATAATAGTAGTTTTGTAGCAACAGGAGTGCATCTAAGCGCAACTCTTGCACCAAGTGCAGCATATGACCTTGAATCAATTCGTGCAGAGGGTGCTGTTGTTGATAATAACGTGGTTTCATGGGATGGAGCGCAGATTTCTAAGTTAGCAGCACTTGCTCCAGGAGATGGCGGTGATTTAAGGTTTACTGTTTCTTTGAAAAGTCCCATAACCAGGACAAGTCAAAAAAATATTTCTGTTTCAGTTGCTTCTGAGATTAGAAGTAATGAAAACACACAGCCTTTTAAGGGCCAAAGCAGTATTTTAAAGGTTTTGACTGATGCTGATCTTTCAACTTCCTTAACATATTACAGTGGAGCAAAACCTGCTAAAGTCGGCAGTGTTACAACATATCAGGTTAATATTGCTTTAAGCAATTCAACAAATGACATTTCTGGTTCTAAGTTAACTTTAAATCTTCCTAATTCTTCTTCTTTTGATACTAAGTCTTTAAATCCTGAAGAGGTTGCTAATGTTTCCTATGACCAGAGTATTAAAAAACTTGTTTGGAATATCGGTTCAGTTCCTGCGCATGCCGGGGAGTTTGTGCCTAGCAGAAATTTGCAGTTTAATGTAAGTATTACGCCGGGTACAACTAACAGAGGATCTCAGATGACTTTGGTAAGCAATATTGTTTTTAACGGTACAGATTCGTTTGTGGCAGTTCCTGTTAATTTAACTGCTGATGATATTACAACAGCAAATGATCCTAATACAGTGGGTGGAATTAAGTAGGGATATTTAAAAAGACCGGCTTAACTTAGCCGGTCTTTTGTATTGTTTCTTTAATATATATATCCGCGAATTACTTTACTTCCCATGTCTATCTTTCTTGTATCAATGAACCCTTTTCTTATGTAGTTTGATTCAGAAACTGTTATGGTGCCTTCTTCCTCATCAACCTTTTCAACATAGGCAACGTGTCCATAGCGTCTGTTTTCTGTTGTAACGACTACAGATCCGACTGTTGGGTAGTTTCCTGTTGAGTATCCTGCGGCACGGGCATTAGTTAGCCAGTTTTTAGCATTTCCGCCAAACGTAATTTTTCTTCTGGAAGCAACATACCAGGTGCACTGTCCCCATGGGAAGATATGCTCATCGCTATCATTGCCGCCGATTTGTGGTTCATATACTGAAACATTCCCCGGAAGAGTATGTTTAATTGCTGGTTTTGGTTTAGCAGGAGTAATAATTACGCCACCAGGGATAATTAAAAGATCGCCTGGTTCAATGTCAGAGTCATCCTCTAATCCGTTGTAGGCGATTATTTTGTCTATATCAACCTTGTATTTTTTAGCAATGTCAGGAAGAGTATCGTTGTTTGTGACTTTATGCAAAACACCGCTAGTTGGCAAGATTACAAGGTTCCAGCCAGGCTTTATAGTTGAGCTTGGTAAATTGTTTGCCCAGATGATTGTTTCAGAGCTAATACCAAATTTGTCAGCTATTGTTTTTAAGGTATCACCTTTAACAGTGTCATATACTTTGATTTGATCAACAACAAGCTTTTTGATGTTGTCTGGGTTTTCCTTCTGAATGGTGTTTTCTGTGATTACTGAGGCTGTGGCGTTTTCATTTGCTTGAATAGTGTTGGCTAATGCATCGTTTGATGCCAAAACTACTTGAGCAGATGCGGAAGGGATGATTGTATTGTTATTTTGAGCAATTACTGTTTTTACTGTTGTTGCTTTGTTGTAGAGAGCGGGGTTTTGATCTGGGTGGTAGGAGAGCAGTTTTGTAAATGAGTTGGTTGCTTGAGTAAAGTGTGCTCCGGCAAAGATATTTCCTGATATGACAATAACTGAAAGACCAGCAACAATGAGTTCTGTGCTGAATTTGAAAGTATAGTCCAAACGCCCCATCTTTAAAGGTGAGTGTAGGGCATGGAATGAGTTGAAATGCTTTTCAACGCTGGAGCTAACAACTTTGACGTATCTGCTTGCAGATTTTTTAGCTTCAGGCAGTTTGCTTTTCTGTGTTTCAAAAGCTTTCTGGAGAAACTGCTTGAGCGTGTTTACGTACCCTTTTATATATACCCCGATTCCAAGTGTTTGGCGTATTTTTTATCGTTCTGCAAGCCTTTTGGCAAAGGTATCCTGAAATGAAAATAAACCTAAATACTTGGTTTAATGTTTACTCCGAACTAACACATACTACCAGCTATGAACATCAAAATCAAGGTTTTTGGCTAATCTAAGCCAAAAAATGGCTTAGATATGCGGTTTTTTTTCCACATTTGGCTTAGATAAGCCATTATGGGGAGGAGTAAACCTATCCCTTGATTTTATCTATATTTTATGGGAATATATACAACAGTTTAAAGAAGGGTTAATATTCGTTGTTTGAAAGCGCAAGGTGCGCTTGGTGGAATAGTTCACGCACGTGGTCTGTACCCCTTCGCGGAGGCTGTGGTTATGGGCTCGGACATGAGCATCCTAGTTGTTCTGGCATTAGGCTTCGTCGTGGTGGTTTTGGCCATTCTCGTGGTTGGCCGTATCGTTGTGGATCAGATCTCTCAAGATCTGCACCAGCCCAAGAAGAGCTGGATGACGGTCTTCCAAAACGCCGGGCTCAGCCAAGGCACCATTGAAGCTGAGAGCTGGCTCATGGAATGCGGGCCAGCCAATCTCAGCATCACTGACCAAATCAAGGCTGTCTTGGCCAGGATCGATCCCAGGCCGGAAAACCACCATGGTCCGGCCTGGTATGACTGGGTCAGTGTCGAGATCATGACAGTCGAAGAGCCAGACGGCACCATCCACGACACCTGGTATGTTCGGGTAGTGCGTCTGCTGACGTCACGGCGCAGTGCGCCTCGAACCTTCGAGGCAGCTGTCGCGTCGCCGAATGGCGATGGCGATCACGATGCTGTCCTGGTCGGTACCACCGCTGACATCAGCGACAGTCTTTGCTAACAACAACGTTTGACTAGAACGACGCTTTGCAACCGCAGGGCGTCGTTTCAGTTTGTTTTAGCTTTGATATATAATGTTTAAGAAGTTATGAAATCAGAAAAAATTTTGCAGGGTTTAAATGATCGGCAGAAACAAGCAGTTACCGCCCCAGCAGGGCCGGTTTTAGTTTTGGCAGGCGCAGGCAGCGGTAAGACTAAGGTCTTAACGCATCGCATCGCGTATTTAATTTCTGAAGGGTTGTTCAAGTCTGAAAATATTCTTGCTTTGACTTTTACAAACAAGGCTGCAAAAGAAATGCAAGGCAGGGTTCAAAGTTTGTTTCCGAATATTGGTATGCCAACAATGGGAACATTTCATTCAGTTTGCGCCAGGATTTTAAGACAAGAGATTCAAGCGCTTGGTTACACAAAAGGGTTTGTCATTGTTGATGATGATGATCAAAACAAAATATTGAAAGAGATATGTGTTCAAAAAAACTTTGGCGCAAAGTTTCCTCCCAACTTTTTTAAAAACTATATTTCTGCAGCTAAAAATGTTTTACAGACCCCAGAAGAACTTGATTTGGGGATTGATAAATATGTTTTGAATATGGTTTCTGAGGTATATCTTGAATACCAGAATTATCTTTTCAAGCAAAACTCTTTGGATTTTGATGACTTGTTAATGCTCACTGTTAAGATTTTACAGAACTTTCCAGAGGTCTTGTCTAAATATCAAAGTATTTTTAAATACATTCTTGTTGATGAATATCAGGATACAAACCATGCTCAGTTTATGCTTCTTTTTTTGTTGGCTATTGGTACAAAGAAAAATGTTGCTTTAAGGAATCTGTTTGTTGTTGGTGATGATGCTCAAGCAATCTATGGTTTCAGGGGTTCTAATTTAAGGAACATTTTGAGTTTTGAAGAGAGTTTTCCTGATGCTTTAATTGTTAAGCTTGAACAAAATTATAGGTCAACAAAGAATATTCTTTCTGTTGCTTCTGAGGTCATACAGATTAACAAGGAACAGAAACCAAAAACTTTGTGGACAGAAAATGAAGAGGGCGCAAAGACTAAGCTTTTAGAAGTAGAGGATGAGGTTGAGGAAGCAAAAATCGTTGCAAAAACAATCATTGCAAAAGCAGGCGGCAATTCAAAAGATGATCTGGTTTATGAATCTGAAAGCATCCCTGATTTTGAAGAACCTGTTAAAACATATTCAATCCTGGATCATTTTTTAAAGAAACAAAAGCTTTCAGCGCGAACCCCGATTAACATGTTTTCAGTACCCAGGCTTTCTAAGGATCATGATACTTTGAACAAGTATGCGGTTTTGTACAGAACACACGCTCAATCAAGGGCTTTAGAGGAAGTCTTTTTGCAGGCAGAAATTCCGTATCAGATTGTTGGCGGTCTTAAGTTCTATCAGCGCAAGGAAATTAAGGACGCTGTGGCATATTTAAGGCTTGTCAGCAACTATCGCGACCTTGTCTCTTTAAAGCGGGTTATTAATGAACCAGCAAGAGGCATTGGTGAAAAGTCATACCAGGTTTTGAAAGATTTTGTTTTTAATTCAGAAGGGGATTTAGCGAAGTTTAGAGTTGATCTTGCAGATATTATCTTGCCGCCAAAACAATTCAACGCAGTACAAGGCTTTTTTTTGCTTCTTGAAGAATTTACTTTGTTTGATGTTTCTGAAAACATTCTTTCTTTGATGCGTTTGGTTTTGAAAAAAAGCGGCTATGAAGCATGGTTGCGTGATGGTACTGAAGAGGGTGAGAATCGCTGGCAGAACATTGAAGAACTTTTTAACGTTGCTGCAAAATATCAGAACTTAAATTGGCAGGAAGGTTTGGAGCAGTTTTTAGAAGAAGTAGCCCTGATGACAGAGATTGATAACATGAAGGACAACAAGGACGCTGTTACTTTCATGAGTTTGCATCAAGCAAAGGGTTTGGAGTTTGATACAGTATTTTTGATTGGTTTGGAAGAAGGAATCTTGCCGCATTCGCGTTCCTTGTTAAATCCATCAGAGCTTTCAGAGGAGGTTCGTTTGGCATATGTTGGCATGACCAGAGCCAGAAGAAACCTGTATTTAATCTATGCGCAATCAAGAAGACTCTTTGGACAAGTACAAAGTTTTCCGCCATCCAGAATATTAAAAGCATTGCCAGAAGAAAAGATCGATTTCAAGATCGTGGGAAGGTTTTAATTAGTTAATCTTTGTTTAATCTTGATGTGTTAGCTTGTCGGTTATGGGCGGGCTAACACTGGTGTGTGGAAATGGCTTACCATCTGTTTCTTTGGGAGTTCGATTCTCCTCCCGTCCACCACTTTGACTATTTTAATTCTTCTTGGTATTGTGTTAATGGTAAGCTGTTTCCGGGGAATTACCCCAAAGAATACAAAAAGCCGCCTCTACAGGCGGTTTTGTATTTGGTATGATGTATGTATGCAGTTAATAATGGTTAGACATGGACTGACAAAGATGAACGAAAAAGGTCTTTTAAACGGTATTCGTTCAAATGAACCCTTGGATCCTAAGGGTGCTGATTTAGTGCGTGATTTGGGCAAGAGATTACCTAAGGATATTGTTAAAATATATGGTGGAGATTTGCTGCGGGTTAAACAAACCGTTGCTTTGATTAATGAAACATTAAATCTTCCTGTTGTTTACGATTCTGATGTTAATGAGCGCGATTACGGAGATTGTTCTGGTTTAAGTTGGAAAGAGGCAGAAGAAAAATATCCCGGTCATACTTTGGAAAAAGATTATGCCCTGCAGTTTGACTATTCAGATATTGGTGGAGAAAATGTTAAGCATTTCACAAGAAGAGTCGTTGAATTTTTGGAACGTGTTAAACTTGAAAATGCCGGTAACGACAAGCCTATTTTGTTAGTTACAAGTGAGGGCGTTATACGCGTCCTGTATTTCTATATCACCGGTGTGCTCATAGGAAACATTTCTAATTTGGAAGTAAGGACTGTAGAAATATGAGAGAGATTAAGGAACTGCTTGCAAAGTACAAGTTTAGACCAAATGACCTTTTAGGACAGAATTTTTTAATCAATGAAGATGCTTTGAGGGAAATAGTTTCAGCTGCTGAACTTTCTGCTGGTGATGATGTTTTAGAGATTGGTTCTGGGATTGGAAATTTAACAAAACTCCTTTCTGAAACAGGAGCTAATGTTTTGGCAGTAGAAAAGGATCAACGATACTTTCCGATTTTAAAAGATCAGTTAGGGGAGCATTTACAAACGCATTCTAAAACTCCGAAATCAAAAGCCAACGTTAAGTTAGTTTTTGCAGACATCACTCATTTTAATTTTCAGCAAGAATTAAAGCCTGGTTACAAAGTTGTTGCTAATATTCCATACTACATTACTGGAAAGATTGTTGAAATGTTACTCACTGCTAAAAACAGACCTTCTAAGATTGTTTTGCTGATGCAGAAAGAGGTTGCTCAAAGGATTACAGCAAAAGCAGGGGATTTAAGCATTTTGGCAATTTCAGTACAGCTTTTTTCTAACCCCAGGATCGTAGGTTTTGTTCCAAAGTCAGACTTTTTTCCATCTCCAAAAGTTGATTCAGCGATTCTCGTCTTAGACATGCTTGCAAAACCTAAATTCAATGTTTCAGAAAAAGAGTTTTTCAGGCTTGTTAAAGCAGCTTTTGCTGGCAAGAGAAAACAAATCCATAATACTCTTAAAAACAACCTGGGATTGGAAGAAACAACTCTTTTAAAGGCGTTAGAGGCCTCTTTGGTGGACTCAAAAGCAAGGCCACAGGAGCTTTCTTTGGAACAGTGGTTTAAGCTATATATGAGTCTTAAAGATTTTCTTGCGAAAGCCTCTTAATTATGATATAATCGGGGGGAAGAATACGTTGATTTTTGTGGGGGTTTAAATAACTTAAGAGAAATTTATGGACCTCAATATCTTGGAAAATCAAGTGGAAACAAAAATAAAGGATTTTGGAGTTAAGAATGTAGCACTTATTGTTTTTGTGGCTATTCTTTTGATTTCTTTTGCTTTTGTGCAGAGTCCGATGCGTCTTGCTTCTAAAGAATATGGTTTATCTTGGAATAATCAGCCGCTTGCAGGAAATATTGGCGGTAATTCTACCGGAGCCCAGGTTTTGGGAGCTACGGAGTATAATCCAAACATTGCCAAGGAGTTTTCAAACATTAAAGTGACTCTTTCTGCTAATAATTCAAGTACTGCTTTAGCAGAATATGCAAATCAGGTTAGAACAATTATAGACAGCGAAAATGCGGCGGGTTTAATTTTTGCTAAGCAGACTCCGGATCTATTAGAAAAACAGGATAAGCTTTTGGTTGACCTTGGGAATCTAGTCGTACCAAGTGTTTTTGAAGACTACCATCGCTTGTTGCTTGCAGAATACAATTTAGAATTTTCCCAAAAACAAGGGGCAACTTTTGAGGGAGTTTCTGAATCAGATATTGATGCGGTTTTGTCAGCAGTTAGAAATCAACTTTCAAATATCAAGCAAGGATTTTATAACAGCGTGCAATTGTTTCTGCCATAGTGCAGAGATTGAAAATACAAACAAATGTTTGGCTTAAGCAAGAAAACAACATTGATCATAGGCGGAATAGCCGCACTTTTGGCGATCGTTTTGATCGCCATTTTGGCATCAAATAAACCGAACACAAATCAACCAGGAACAACTGATAACACAACAACAGGAACTGGTGGTTTTGTTTCTGTAACACCAAGTCCTGCGGGTTTAGGCAGGGGCGAGTTTAAAGTTGTTGTTGATCCGACAAAGCCTTTTGCAACAATTACGCCGCGCTCTGATGAGCCTATTGTTACAGCTGCTAATGTGCCAGCCTTTGATGATTACCAGACAGCTATAAATCAAGGGTTGATTCCTGATGCAAACGGTAATTACAAGCAAGTTGTTGATCCTTCTGGGTATACTCCTTTGGAACAAAGAGAGCTTGCTGACTACAATATGCCAACAATGGATTTCATAAATAAATATTATGGAGCATCAACAGTGCAAAGTATTAATACAGGAAGTTTAGGTGGTGATGATGTCATCATTTCCACAGACAGCTTGTCTGCTCGTGAGAGTTTGCCTTTGATTCCAGAAATTGATGTGACCATGTTTGTTTTAACGCCTGATAACAACAAGAGCACAATGACTAAATACATCACTGAGCTTTCAGATGCAACCAAGAGGTTTGATATCGTGCATGATGACACAACAACCAGAGATATTTTTGACGCACAAAGTACAGCCGGTCTTGATATATACATAGCTCAAGCAAACCAAGTTTTGGATGCTGTTAAAAAAGTTTCAGTTCCTTCTGCTTTGCTAGGTTTAAGTCAGCTCTATGTTAAGGCATACCAGCAGTATCTTGACTTTGTTTCTCAAGTTTCTTTTAATCTTGACCCGGCAACTCAGGCTGCTTCTGAAGAATCAAATCAGATTTACAGCGTCTATTCATCTTTGGGTGATACCATTGCTCAAATCACAGATTCTGTGACTCAAGCCGCAAATATTATTAAGAATGCTCCGGAGGTGCAATAATATGCAAGTCAAACAAAAAATCATAGCCTCTCTTTTCTTAATAATTGCTCTGGGTACAACCAGCAGTATTGTTTTTTTGCCTAAACAAACCCAAGCTATTAGTTTAACAAGTCTTTGCGGTGGAATTTCAGGCGCGACTGGCAGATATTTAACCAGCCTTGCCACAGGGTTTTTGGCTTCATTGTTTGGTGCTCCTGAAGTTCCTACAGATGACAAGAAAGCAAACGCAACCGAGCTTTTGAAAAGCTGTGTCGCTGATATGATTCGCGCAGAAAATCATAAATACACGCTAAATTACGTTAATGATGTCATGAAGAAGTATAAAATTTCAGATTATTTAGGATATCAAAAGAACCTTGCTAATACTTTGTATCTTTCCAAGCAGCTTAAAAACAGAGAAGCTGGTGATGTCTTTTTGACTAAAGCTAATATTCAAAGAATCCTTTCAGCAACAGACAAGAGCATAAAGACTCTTGATTTAAAACCCGTATACAAGAAAAAAGCTATAAACGCAGTTGATTTTTCTCAAGTGTATACAGCAGCTGGAAATGCTGCGGCAAGTGTTTTAGAAGATCCTTTAGTTTCTACGCCACAAGGACAAAAGCTCGTTTATGAAGCTCAAGCAGAAACAGATTGGCTAAAAGCTCAGTCAGGAGCAGCAGCAAACATACAAAATAGTCAGGGCAACAAAGACCAGCTTGATTGCAGCAGTAAAGATAACAAAGGAAACCTTGTTTGTAACATCAAAAATTCGGCAAAGTTTGTTTCTGATCAAATTGACACCAAGATCGATAAAATCTTCGGGGAACAGTTAAAGCCACTAGACCATGTTGATGTCATGCAGCAGTTTATCAAAATGCTTCTCGGCGGAAAGAAAACAACTTCTCAAAAAATCGGTGATACGATTAAAGATAGTCCAAATTCCTTGCAAGAAGATGTCTCTAAGGAAGGGGTGGACTTTAATCCCAACGATTTCCAGTTTTAGTTTTTAATGATCCTTAAAGGCGGCTTTGCCGCCTTTAAACTTAGTTTGACAAAATTTGTCTTTTGCTTGGATTTATGAGATAATAATTTTGAGAAAGTTAATAAAAATAACTTGATTTCCGAAACAAAAATAATCCACAAAAAGCAGAGCAGTAAAAAAAGAATGGCTGGGCTATTTTTTGCTTTGGTCTTTAGTTTTTTAGGGTTTTTAACGCCAAACGCACAGGTTTCCGCAGCTGATACCATATCTTTAAAGGTTGAATTTAAGCAGACAGGAGCAGTAAATGCCGCTGTTATGGACTATTTTGCGACAGTATTGTTTAACAGCAATCCAATTTCCTGTGCTAACAACTCCTGTAATACAAATAGGTTTGAAATCCATTGGAACTTTGATGACAAGGCCCAGGTCACCAGATATGACAACAAAAATCCCATCCAATTTGCTGCTTCTGATGGCAGTGTTGTTAAGGTGATTGTAAAAGATCTTCAAGCAAATACTTCGTATCAAGCTCAGGGTAAAATTAGTGAGGCAAAAGCAGTAACAACCCCTCCTGCTATCGAAGGCACAGGAAAAACTGTTGCTGATACCATTCTTGATCCGCTTTTTGGGATCGTAAATAAGATTTTACAAACTTTGGCTTTTGGTATAGTTGGGCTTTTATATTTCTTGTTGAATAGTATCATCATTCCGATAATTCAGGTTCTTTTAACTATTCAGCCACACGATGCTTCATTTTCCGCAGTTATATTAGTTGGTTGGGTTTTTGTCAGGAATGTTGCGAACATTCTTTTCATTATTGCCATGATAATTCTTGGCATGGCAACGCTTTTGCGTGTTGAAAAGTATAACTACAAACATTTGATTCCTGAGCTGGTTTTAATGGCTATTGCTGTTAATTTTAGCTTAGTGGTAGCACAGCTTATTCTTGGGGTTGCAGATACTTTCCAAACGCAGTTTCTACCAAACAACAAGGACGTTTTAAATGCTCTCGCGCATCAATTGATGGTTTCTCCTCTTCAGAATATTTCTAAGGGTGTTTTCCATGGCAGCTTTGCTGATTTAATCGCAACCCTTGTATATTTCATATTCGCGGTTGGGACATTCTTTGTTTTTGCAGCCATTGCCGCTTTTTTGGTAATTCGAATTGTTGCTCTTTGGCTTTTGTTAATGTTATCTCCAATTGCCTATGTTGGCATGATTTTACCTGATACACATCACGAAGCAATGAAGTGGTGGAGTAATTTCTTAAAGTATGCTTTTCAGACGCCAATCTTAGGATTCTTTTTACATCTTTGTGCTGTAATTGCTGTTTCTCAGTCAAAGTTTCTTGCCAAAGCAACAGAAAACACATCTTTAACTACAGGTGGAGTAAACACTGCAGCTCAATTTGCGTATAACTCGCTGTCGAGCATTTTGTTGCTTGTTTGTTTAATGGCAGGACTTGAAGTTGCCAAAGAGCTGGGTACCTTCGGAGCGGGGGCTATTACCGGAGCTGTGGAGAAAGCAACACACTTTGTTGGCGTTAAACCAATAGAGATGGGATTAGAGAGTGCATATTCAAGAGCACAAAAGTACAAGCGAAGAGCAACGGCAAACTGGAGTTCGCCGCTTACTAATGCCAGAGGGGAAACTTTTTACGACCGTGATCCAATAACAGGAGAGCGCAAAGGTGGTCTCAATTTTGCTAGAGGTGTTAAGGGTTTGGCTAAGAAAATTGGGTTTAGCGCTTTGAATGCTGATATTGTCGCAGAGAAGTATTGGGAAGCACAGCATCACCATGAAGAGAAAGCAAAAGATGTGATAAAAGGAGCAGCTCAAGAACAGCAACATTATTGGGAAACAGGCGAGATTAATGAAGGCATGAAAACTGCAATAGAGAAGCAAGAGCAGGAATATCTTTCTCAATACCTTACTAAGTCCCCAGCTGAAAATGCAAAAATACTTAGACGCCTGATGGCTAAAATGGCTACCAAACCAAACCATGAAACTCAAGAACAAATCAACTCCTTGCTGCAGGCTACATACATGAATAACAAACAGAGGAAGTTGTATGATGAATACAATTCTGTTGCGCTAGGTGGCGATGGTAGTAAATTTTCCACACAAGGGAATTATAGGTTTTTGTCACAAGTTTTGAATGGTGAACATGATCAAACAAGACTGCAAGATACTCTTAATGATATTGCAAAGAAGAATAAAAATCCTTTGGGGATTGGTCTACAACTTGTTGATCTAAAAGAATTTCAGGCAGCGGATAGTGCTTTTGATTCTGAAGTTGCTAAGTTACGTAGCCAAGGATTTAGTGATGCTGATATATATAATAATCCAGAGGTGAATTCAGAGGTGCGAAGGCTTGGTAAGCAGGTTAAGGAGATTACTGCTGCAAGAGAAGAGAGACTTCTTGCTCAATTGGAAAATTTTAGTACTGAAGACCTGTCTAAGATTAGTACAAAGGGTATGGAGTTCTTTGATAAGTATGGCGAAAGAAATTCCGACGGTTCACCAAAAATTAATCGAGTTTACGAAGCGTTTATTAAAAAGATGGAAGAAAGGAATGTGCCCCTTAGTCAATCAACGATGGAAGACAGTATGGGTTCTTTGGTTGATAAAAATACTGGTATGGTCGGAGGATTTAAGAATATCGAACAAGTTCAGAAGCTTAAATACTTAATACAGAATCATAGAGATTTAGCAATTAGATACTATAACCGTGCTCGTAACGTTAACCCTGGGCATAGGGATTATAAAGATTACTTGCCACCAGAGGTAGAGAACTTGGTTAAGCCGGGTGAGGAAAAGAGAGTAATTTTCAGAAAAAAAGGTTCTGGTGGAAAAAATGTATACTACCGTTTAGATCAAAATGGACAAGAAGCGGGGCTTAGTGAAGCGGAATTAGCAAACTTCTCTTTGGTTGGCACTAGCCAGAAGCGTTTAGAGGAAAAATTATTGGTTGATATGAAAGCTAAGGGGATACCAGTTTCATCTAGCGGAGAAACACCTCCTGCCCCACCTCATTTTCCTCATCCGG
>JAKCAE010000002.1 GCA_021842385.1 bacterium | reverse complement strand
AAGTATTAGAAATGAAAGGCTTTCCTAAAGTTACTTCAGAGCCATTTGCTAACATCAATACCTTGTCCAGTTTGATTGAAGCACCAACTTCTCCGGTGATCTTTTCTACCTGGATCTTGTCGCCTTTTTCAACCAGATATTGTTTGCTGCCTGACTCTATAATTGCTAAATTCATTGTTTAATTTCTTTCCTGTATTGGGAGATTAAATTAAAAAGGCTTTAAAAGCCGAACTAATCATAGCAAAAGGGATCAAAAACGTCAATTTCCAGGTATATGCGGATACTTCCTTTTATAGGCAAAAACAGTACCTAAGGCAATTGTAATCATTAAAACAAAGAGGATTATCAAAGAAACCAATTTACCCATAGATTGCATAAAAATTGCGACAGCGCCAAAAACCGCAGCAATGCCATACAAGGTTAAAACTGTCTGCTTTTGACTAAAACCCAAATCTAAAAGCCTGAAATGCAAATGTTTCCTGTCTGCTTTAAACGGCGATGAACCATACCAAATTCTTCTTGCAATAACCCAGGCAACATCTAAAATCGGAATGCCCATAACAAGCAAGGCTGTGGCAATCTTTCCTCCCAAAAGAACTGAAAGAGCACCAAGCATAAAACCTAAAAAGGTGCTTCCCGACTCCCCAAGAAAAATTGATGCCGGATTAAAATTGTAAACCAAAAAACCAGCTATAGAACCTGCCAGAATAATGGCAATACTTGCAGTGACAGGCTGATTAATGTGCTCTGTTAAAGAAAGCACGAAAAGAGTTGAGCTTGCAATCAAAGAAATTCCCGAGGTTAAACCATCCATACCATCTAAAAACTTGGTTGTGTAAATCATTCCTAAGAGAAAAAAGAAGACCAGTATTCCAGAGGCCTTAATACCCAAGATTAAAAAGTTTAGGTTGATAACTCCGCCGAATGGATTGGATATGAAGTTAATACCAACACCAACTCCTGAAGAAAGAAGTGCTAAACAAGCTAATATGGGAAAAATGAACTGATGTTTTGGGCTTAAAGAATACTTATCATCCAAATATCCGCCAATCATTAAAAGAACAGCTCCGCTAATAATCCCCCAAAAAAAACGCATAGGTATAACTACAAAATCAACCTCAAAGAAACAAAGATAAATCGCTAGAGTAAGGATGAATGCAATAAATATGGCAAAACCTCCAAGCAAAGGAATTGGCTTAGTGTGAATCTTCCTGGGATGATTTGGCAGATCAACTGCAGAAACTCTAAAAGCAAACTTCTTTACAAGCGGAGTTATGAAAAGTGCTATTAGAAAAGCTGTGAAGAAAAAAAATGTATACTGCATGTTATTTAATCAAATTAGCTGCCATGGCATCAGGAGTGCCTGATGATTTTCTTGCTTTTGGCGTCACCCAAAAACCCATGTATTTGCCAAACATCAGCCTGGTTTGTGCATCAACAGCAGGCAGGCTTCCAAAAAACACCGAGATTATAGGAACGAAAAACCACTGCAAATACATACTTGCTGTTCTCCAAACCGAATATTTCTTTGGTCTTGGAGGAAGCAAATACATATTTACATAAACGGAAAATATTAAAAAGAGAGTTGCCGTAGTCATTAAAATCCTGGTCATAAAAGGAAGATTCACGGCAAAAATGGTATTTCCAAAATTCCCGCTGCCAATAACTAAAGGCAGCCAGCCTAAAGCAGAAATAACTATTGAAGCTGTCGCCCAATTGTAATTGCCTTCAATGAACTGAAAAGCTTTGTAAAACTTATCCCAGCGCGGCGCTTTTGATTTAAAAAGAGCCGGCATTAACGAAGGATAATACTCAACATTGTAAGCCCAGCGGCGTTTCTGTTTGTACTGATTAACCAAAGTCTGAACATATGTATCAGCCAAGCAAGTATCTAATGAAACAGACATAAACAAGGGCACTGTTCTGTAATCCCCCTGGTAGTGCAGATAGCATTGCCAGAAAATATAGCCGTCTTCATTAACTAAATCCTTGCGCCAAAATCCGACTTCCTTTAAAGCCTTTAAAGTCATGCTATGTGAAGAAAAGGTTCTCAAACGGTTTGGTCTGGAAGATTCAACGAATTGCCAGAAAGTGTTGCTAACAGAAACAACCCTGATGAATGCCGGTGAATCCCAGATATTGTTGTTGTACACGGCAATCGGTTGATAGCTTGAACGGTAAGGTTTTTCTGCTGTTAAAAACTCATACATGACTCTGGCAAAGTACTGCGGATGAACCATGGTATCTGAGTCAAAATTTGAAACAATAACCTGATCAATAGAAATATTTAATCTCTCTAGTTCAGGCATTACCGATTGAACCGCCCAAGAAGCGTTCGCGCTCTTGCCTTTTATTTCACCCGCTAAACCGTCAGGGTGTACAGATATATAGAAACGAAAAAAGTCTTTACCATATTTTTCTTTAATTGCCAAAGCAATTTCTTGCGCGCTTTTTCCTGCTCTCTCTTCGCTTGCTAGAATAACAATCATCTTGTCCTTAGGATAATTTGCCTGTTCTAAGGATCTAATTGTTGTTTCTAAAACCTCAAAGCTTTCATCAACAAATGGATACAAAACCATATGGTAATAGTCAAGATAGTTTGCTTTGCTTCTGCCCACTGTTAAAAGTTTTCCAATTCTTTCAATTTCTTCCTTAAAATACTGCTTTGCCCGGAAGGTTTTTGCTTTTCTTGAAGCTTCACTAAGATATTCAATATATTTAGAGAAATCGCCAAGTTCCTCAACTAAAAAACGCCAATCCAAAGTTGCAAAAAAACGATATCTTTTGTAAGAAGAAATTAAATGCAGTGCCCCGTTAATGGCTTTAAAAAGCCAATAGAGATCAAAAAGAATTATGAAAACTGAAACCCAAACCGGATGGTTTCTTGAAAAGAAAAGGGCAAAAAATAAAGTTGCCCAGAACATCATGCCTGGGATTATCTCAAAAATACGCTCCTTGAAGCTCTTCTTTTGCAATGACATTAAATTACGATGATTGATTTCAGGAATAAAACAGCAATCAAAATTAAGGCCTGAACAACTATACTTATAGCAATAACTATTTTAGCAGCAAATTCTTCACGTTCCTTGGTGTATCTAAAAAAAACATAGTTAGCACCAAGTATTAACAACCCAACCAAAGGCAAGGAGTAAAGAAAGTAACCTTTGGTAACTATATCCGGACCGAAAAAAACATTGTAATGCAAAGGCAACATTTCAGAACTTGGCTTGATCTGTGCTGCTATGACAAGCCATGATATAATATTCAGGAGAGCGCCAAAGGCGATCTGAAACAAAATATTTCTTGTATACTCCAAAACCTTATTCATGGTTTTGATTATACCAGAAAACAACTAACTTATCCACTTAAACAAAATGAAAAAACACTATCTCTTGCTTGGCTTAATTCTTGTGCTGGCAACGCTTTTAAGGTTGTTCAATTTAACAGCAATCTCACTTTGGCATGACGAAGCCTTTTCAGCTCTATTAATTAATTACAACTGGCAGGAAATGTTTTACAGGATAGGACTGGATGTGCATCCTCCTTTTTACTACGTGCTCTTAAGACTCTGGGCTGATCTCTTTGGTCACTCACTCTGGGCTTTAAGAGGTTTCTCGGCCTTCTTCGGCATAGCCACAGTTTGGGCAGGCTATGCTTTTGTAAAAGTTGCTTTCAAAAAAGAAAACTTGGCACTGGCAGCAGCGCTCCTGCTTGCAGTTAATCCTTTCCAAATCCAGTATGTTACTGAAGCAAGAATGTATACTCTGGGAACTTTTTTGTTAATGCTCTCTGCATATTTCCTTGTCAAAGCATTTGAAAGCAAAAAATTTCGTTTTTGGTTGGGCTTTATCCTTACAACCAGCGCTGCTATGTACACACACTATTACCTCTTCTTCTCGATCTTAGGCATTGGTCTTTTTGCACTTTACTATCTCTTCAAAAATTATCGTTTTGAATTAAAACAATATTCTCAGCTTGTTCTTTCCTACATATTTGTCTTGCTGCTCTATGTTCCCTGGCTTAAAACCTTTAAATTTCAATTTACTCAAGTTCAAGAAAACTACTGGATTCCTAAAATGAATGAATGGTCAGTACCGCTAACTAACTGGCGCTTGATCTTTGGCATGGGTGCTGACAGCAACAATCCAACCACAAGAATCTTTTTAATAATCGCGGCTCTCTTTACGATCTTTCTAGTTTACCGTGTTCTTAAAAAAGAAAAAGTGATTTACAAAGGGCTTGTTTTTCTGGCAACCATAATTCCCTTCCTGGGAGCACTGCTTCTTTCTTTAAAACAATCAATATATCTAGACAGATATTTTCTCTTTGCAGCGCTTTTCTACACAATACTGCTCTGCCTTTTCATCTTTGAGCTGCCAAACAAAAAACTAAAATATGGCATATACATATTGATGCTGGGAATATCTCTTTACAACTGGTGGGGTTTTTGGAGCTCCATGGATATACAACACAAAACCGGTATGAGTTCTGCGGCCGCTTACTTAAACAACAATATTGAGTCTGGAAACCATTTGATAATCGGCTCTTCTTTTGAATTCTTTAACTTCAAATATTACAACAAATCAGCAGCCGCCCCCCTGCTATATACTCCGGGAATTTCTGATGTTAATCAATTGCCACATTTTTCAGGAACAGCGCTTCTAACTAACAATGATTTAATACACGACTTAAACAAAAATGTAGAAAAAGGAAACACTGTCTGGGTGCTTTGGACCAATGCCTTTGGCGGCAGTAAACCGGAGGTTCCAAAAAACTGGGTTCAGATCGGACCAGATCACTCCTTTGAAGATGTCCGTCCGTATGCCGGCAGTTGGGTTATGATAAATGAATATTTGGTGGAATAATAAAAGAACCGCTTAATGCGGTTCTTTTATTTCAACAAATCATTAAGCAACTGTGGAGTTTGCTGAAGCTGTTCTGTGGAAACATTAGCGGAAGAAAGAATAACCTGGAAGATTATTAAAAACGCCCCAGCTGTAAATATTGAAATCAAGAGACAAACTAAAGCAACCTTGTTTGCGTCTTTCTTTTCGCTAAAAAAGAAATAATAGACAGCAACAAACAAACCCAGGGGCATGAAGAAGAAAGAAAAGAGAAAAGCATAACGCTTGCTCTTTGCGCTAACAATATCATCTTCGTGATGCTCTAAAGCATTAATTACAAGAGCACTGGCATCAACATTTTTGTCTTTGCTTGAAAGCTCCGTGTATTGCGATATTTCTTTTTGTAGATCTTCTTCTGCCATAGTTATTCAATGGTTGTTCCTTTAAACTTTTTACCGGAAAAAATATTTTCTAAATTTTTGAAGTTCCTGCCGTTTGTGACAATGACTTTGAGTTTGTTTTGCTCAGCATGTTTGCTGGCAACCGGATCAAAAGGCGCGTGCAAACCCGGATCCCATTTATTACCGACAATTTTCCTAAATTCAGGCCAAGAGATTTTCTCTATCTTCTTTGCTCCGGAAAGTTTCGGATCTTTAGTGTAGACATAATCAATATTGCTTAAGTTAATTACTGTTTTTGCGCCATAATTCTTGGCAATCATGACTGCGCAGTAGTCTGTGGAATTACCCGGTCTAAAACCTGCTGCAATTATTAAATCCGCGTTTATGTGGCGTTTCTGAGTTGGGTCTTTTATGACTTTTTGATATGCCAAACCCCTGAAGATAGTCCTCAAAAGCTGGGCGTTCAAACGGGTAGCATGGATACCCAGCCAATCCAAATCCTCAATGGGCATTTTATGCACCACAGCAGCACCGGCATCCCTGTATTTCCTGGCTGTTGCTCCTCCACCGCAAACTATGACAAATCGATTTCCTTTTGATATTTCTTTTTGAATGAAAACTTTAAATTTCTTCAAGAACCCGCTATCAATCCCGTCCGGCACGACTATTGAACCTCCCAATGAAAGCACAAATGTTTTTTTTTGCATTTTTTTAATTAGAGTTTAAATTAGTAAGCGCGCATTTATCCCCTTTAAAACAGGCGTAGGCATTCTTCTCAAAACGCAGATCAAAATATGAAAGTCTGCTTTGCTGATCAGGATTTAACTGAATCCAAAGCGTATAGAAGCGATCAAGAAAAACTTTTGAATCAGTGGTTAAGTTAAAGTATACAACAAAACCTTTTTTCAGATGAACGATTAGCTGATCAGAGGCCCTGCCGGGAACTTCAAAAGATTCAATACCCAAAGACATTTTTTTCTCAATGTTGTCATTCAAATATTGCAAAAAGTCATTTTTTTGGCTATCCAAAAACTTCTCCCCTGAGTTTATTTGATCTGAGGCAGTATCAACAACTTTCTTGAATCCTTTAAAATCAACAAGCAGCTGTTCTTCTGTAATAGCGCTGCCAATTGTTGAATCTGAATTTAATATATATTTGTTTGCACCCTGTTCTAGAACAAACTCCGGGACTCTCTGGTTAACCATCAAAACAACCTTGTGCAAGGGTTTCCTCTGTATCTCCAAAACCTCAGCAACCTGGTAGTCATTTTCCAACAAGTACTGAGAAAAAGAACGGGTACCAAAAAAGAAAATATTTTTTCTTGGCAGAATCCCGACTCTGTATTTTTGAATATATTCCTTAAAGTTCTCTTCTATGTTAGCTGTGGCAGCAGCGTCTGCACCTGAGACCTCAATGCTTTGCAGTTTAAAAAACGGCGCAAAATATATACAATACACAAAAAAAATAAAGAGCAGAAAAGCCAAAGTTTTTCTTTGCCAGGTATCTAAACCTAAGTAGTAGAAAATCTTTTCAGAGGTTTTTTCAGGAGCATTGTGTACTTCGCGCTTGTATTTACGAGCGCCTTGAATTTGGCTTTTGTATTCCGGCTGATGAAAGCGTTTTGTATCCATTAGCTATTGATTTTTATCTAAACCTTTGAAATCTTCTTTTTTCCAAACATCAAGGGTTGCAAAATCTCAGGGATGTTAATACTGCCGTCTTCTTGCTGGTAGTTCTCAATAATTGCAATGAGAGTTCTGCCTGCTGCAGCGGTTGCATCGTTCATATGCACAAGCTCTGTCTTGCCGTCTTTTCTCTTAACCTTAATGTTTAATCTTCTTGATTGAAAATCAGTCATGTAATCAGAAGTGTGGGTTTCGCGATACCTATCTTGACCGGGAAGCCATGTTTCAATATCAATCTGGCGATAATCAGGACCGCCCATATCGCCTGTAGAAATTTCCAAAACTTGATATGGCAAACCCAAGAGCTTGTTTATATGCTCCTGTATTGCAACAATGAACATTTGTTCATCTTGCCCCTTTTCTGCTGTGGTATATGTTTCCATTTCCAGCTTGTCAAATTGATGTACTCTTAGAATACCTTTCATGTCCTTGCCGTATGAACCTGCTTCTCTTCTAAATGCAGTGGAAAAACCAATATACCTGATTGGTAATTCTTCTTCTTTCAGGGTTTGATCCATATGTATCGGACCAAGGGTGTGCTCAGCACTACCTACTAAATACAGGTCATCGCTTGGGATATAGTAGCGCTCTTCTTTTGGCTCTAAACGACCCATTCTCTGCATAACCTCAGGCTTAATCATCACAGGGGGAAGGACTGGAACAAAAGGCTTTGTTGAAACGTTTAACCCGGCTTTTTTAGCAACTTCAGCAATCACAGTCTCGTTGGTCAAGATTCCCATGACTAATTGAATTACAGCAAACTCAAGCAAGGCAAGATCGCCTTTTAAGTATGCAAAACGCGCACCTGTCACTTCTGCAGCTGTTTCTGTATCAATAATTCCTAGCTCTTTCCCTAGCTCCCAGTGTTCTTTTGGCTTAAAAGAAAACTTGGGGATTTCACCATGCTTGGAAATAACTGTGTTGGCAGACTCATCAGGACCGATCGGAGTATGTGCTGAAGGAACATTTGGCAGAGCATACATTAGCTGAATATATTCAGCATCCAAAAGTGCAAATTTTTCTTCTAAAGAAACCAGGCTCTCCTTAACAAGCTTTCCCCTTTCTACATCTTTTTCTTTGGCCGCAAGATTTTTTTCCTGGTTTAGATTTTCAATCTCAGTTCTTAATTTTCTACGTTGTTCGTCAACTTCCAAAAGACGGCCAAGATTAACCTTCCCTTTTTTATCCAAGATTGCTTTTTTAATTAAATCGGGATTTTCCCTGATGTATTTAATATCTAACATATTTTTTCCTTTAGTTGTCTAAAAGTTCTATGATCTCTTTACAATATGGAAAAGCGTTGGTGTAATCAATCTGGTCTTTCTTGTAAAAAGCTCCTGAGATTACTTCACGATCACTGGGTTTAAACTCTCCGCCAACAATTTTGCAGTGATATGAGATTAAGATGATTTGCAATTGC
>JAKCAE010000043.1 GCA_021842385.1 bacterium | reverse complement strand
ACACCAGTGAATTGGGAAATCAAGAAGTACTTTATGATGTTAGAAACTCAGCTGGAATTTCCGCGGCTCGGGTTATTCGAACGGTTCGTGTTGACCCTCTTGAAGCAGAGCAGGTCATTTTAGACAGCGATACTGAATTAGATAATTCTCACACAGAGGTTGTGGTTGGCGATAACTCCGATGATGCAACTGTTACAATTCCAGAAAATGTCACAGCGCCAACTATTAACTTTGCTGCTCTTAGAGAAGCTTCTGGAGATGATCAGATTGTGACAACACCAGCTCGTGTAGAAATTCAGTCTACAACTGGCGACAGCGGTAGTGTTAATGTAATTTTACCTGCTGGCTTAGTCATTACAGGTAATTCAACTTGGAACGGCATCATAAACGCGCCGACAGATAAGAAAGATGAGTTCATACTTCAGGGTGGTAATGTTTTTTCAGCAATTGAGATAGGGTTAACAGATCAATCTTTAACCTTTAACAAAGCCGTTAGATTGCTCTTTGCAGGCAAGACTGGTAAAAGAGTTGGATATGATCCAGGAACTGGTTTCCACGAAATAGAAACAAATTGTACTGCAGATGATCAAACTGTTGTTGATGCTCAGCTTTTAGCTAATAGTGAATGCAAATATGACAATGGCACTGATTTAGTTGTTTGGACAAAGCATTTTACGACCTTTGCTGCATATTCCAGACAAATTTCTAGCGGTGGTGGTGGTAGTGGTAATTCCTATGTTCCGCCAACTCCTTCAGTTCCAGTTGCCGTAAATCCTCCTGTAGTTCCACCTGCAGTTCCCCAAGGTCAAGTTCTTGGTGAGACATTAATCAATTCTCATCCAGAAGGAACTTTCATCTCAATTGGTAAAACAATCTATCTAATTTCTTCCGGTAAAAAGTATCCGTTCTCTAACTTCGCTGAATTTCAATCATATGGCAAGGTTTCTGTCATAGCAGCAAGTGATGCTGACAAGCTGCTTCCAGAAGGTAATATTATGCGTGCTAAAGCGGGGACTCTTGCTCTTGATCTTAAAGAGCGCAAAACCGTCTATCTCATAAATGAGAAAGGAGAGAAACAAGGTTTTGCAAGTTACGCTGCCTTTATTAAGATGAAGTACAAACTCTCGCAAGTTAAACGTTTAGACTTAAGCGTCTATCCGACTGGTGAAGTCATAAATTAAGGTAGGGGAAAAAAGCTCTGCACTAGCAGAGCTTTTTTGTTGTGCTTGCGTATATTTGATTCTTGTCGTATATTCTTAGGTACCAGTTTTTCTGGTAATTTCATCCGCAGGAGGCGGTTATGGTCGAGTTTGCAGATATTGCACGGGTCATTGCTCAGTGCAAGTACGCTGCTGCTGATCTACGCCTGCTTGACCCTGGCAACGAGCTTCTGGATTATTTCTCGGATGAAAACAGTACTCGTCCGAAGAAAGATCCCGTTCAGCTGAAAGAGGCGTTTTGGGATGGCGCCAAGCCCTGGGACCATTCCTCGTACAATCAGACTGAAGTATCGTATCGTGTGCTAGTGCGCTATCTTGGAGCCTTGGCACATGAAATAGAGGGGAAGTCTGGTAAATAACTCATTCCAGGAGCAGTTATGAACTCAGCCGGTGTTGGGCAGGGCAGCGGTCCTTCAAGCGGTGATTTGTGGATTGCGCGGGATAACTTCCGCAAGGCGCATGAAGCACTGCGTCGAGTGGAGCCCGATTCTCCGCTTCTGAAGAACCCCGGTTTTGAGTTCGGGGCGACGCACGATATCCAGGGGTATCAGGAACGAACTGTCATCATGCTCGAGCGGACTCGGGTCATGAGCAGGCGTAAGAGCCTGGATTCGCACTCTTTCAACGGGCGCTGAGGAACAAAAAATAGGAGGAAAGATGTTGGATTTTCGTATGCCGTCAGAATATCGACGAGGAAACGAAAATCCAAATGAGCAAAGGATGCCTTGGAGCGTTGGATTTACATCCCGCAACCCAAGGCCCTTTACTTTTTAAGCCCTTTATGTTAAATTTTAATAGTTAATTTTATCTCTTTGCCGGCTTAGCTCATCCGGTAGAGCAACGGTTTTGTAAACCGTAGGTGGTCGGTTCGAGTCCGACAGCCGGCTCCATAATCGCATTAAGGAAGTAAAACGATGTCTCAAGACAATTTGATAAAGTTGGAATGTACAGAGTGCAAGAACTTGAATTATCATTCCAGAAAAAACAAGAAGTTAACACCGAAGCGCTTGGAACTTAAGAAGTACTGTAAGCATTGCAGAAAAATGACAATGCACAAGGAAACCAAGTAGTTTGTAAATAGCTTGAAGCCTTGCGCTTGCAAGCTATTTTTCTTGGGGGTGTAGTGTAACGGTCGCACAAATCTCTCCAAAAGATTTAGACTGGGTTCAACTCCTAGCACCCCTGCCAAAATAAATTTTATCGATAGACCAAGAGGCCTATTGAATTTGAGAAGATAAAGAATCGCCGAAGAGGCGGTTTTATTTTGATATTAGATAGAGATATGGAAACCGTAAGTTAAAAGTAGTTATTGTTTTTGAAAGTATTTTTTTAATATCCTAAGTGCTTGTTCAATGGTTTGTGTTTTAGTGTATATAGAAGCCATTGGTACTTTCGAAAATTTTTCTGACTCAATTTCTTGTAAGAAAAAATCTAGTTGTGTGTAGAACTTGCCGATTAAAATTATTGGTTTATCAAGCTGCATTAGTTTAAGTTTTTTTTGAATTAATATTTCAAATGTTTCGTAAGCTGTACCAATACCTCCTGGTAAAACCAAAAAAGCATCAGCAAGTTCGATTAGACGACATAGTCTTTTATTTATTGTCTTGTAGAGTTCAAATTTTTGAGCAAATTTAGATTGTTCTCTTCCTGGAATGTCCAGTCCAATCCCTATTGTTTTTCCGTTGGCCTCATAAGCTCCTCGAAGAACCTCGTTCATTAATCCTGGACCTGCTCCAGTGACAACGATGTAGCCATTTTTGGCTAAGAATTTGCCAGTGTCATATGCTAAATTTTGGAAAGCTTCATTGCCAGGGTTATTTCCCGCAAATACCACGATTTTTTTCATAAATAATTTATTATTAGCTTTTCCGCTATTATACCATTACACTTGACCCTAAGCATTAATTTAGTTAGATTGGTATGAAAGCTGCAAAGGTGCCGCTTTCCCATGAACACAAACGGAGGACGTTATAATCATGCGCAATATCACTGTAAAGGGCCTTCGCAAAGCCTTTGCAGGCAGGATTGTCCTCTCGAATGTGGATTTTGCACTTTCAGAGGAAAGCCGGCTGGCATTGGTTGGCGAGAATGGCGCTGGTAAGTCTACGTTGCTTCGGATTCTGTCCAGGCAGCTGGAACCAGACGCTGGCGAGATGTACGGGCTGGAGAATGGCTGTGCTTATGTGGCACAGGACTTTTCCGGTGATCCGAACCAAACCCCCGAGCAATTCTTAGCTTCACGCATCAAGGATGTGCGCCGAGCGTTGCCGCTACTCGAGCAGTCTGGTTTTGATCTCGGCAAGGACGGCGAGAAGTTGCGTAACTGCAAGTGTGGGGATCTCTCCGGAGGTGAACAAAAGAAGCTGGAAATCATTGCTGGTCTTGTAAGAGGCAGTTTGTTCTTGGCTTTGGATGAGCCAGAGAACCACCTCGATTACTTGACCATCGAATGGTTGATCCGTTCTCTGAAGAAGTTTAAGGGCGGATTGGTGTTCGTCTCACACGATCAGTATTTGATAGACGAGCTAGCCGACTCGATTCTAGAGTTGGAAGAAGGTTCGGTGGTCACCTACTCGATGCGTTACGACGAGTATTTGGCAGAGAAAGAGCGTCAAGTTGCTGGCGAAGCACGCCAATGGATGATGGAAAAGAAGACCATCCACCGGCTCCGCGAGACGGTTGCTATGATGAAGCTGCGTGCGAGCCGCAGCTCTGACACAGCTGCAACCTATCGCCAGACCAAGCGTAGGCTCCAGAGGCTCGAGGAAGAACACGATTCAAAACGGCCAACCGCTGAACAGGACAAGCCGAGGGTTCGGCTGGGGACTGTCGAACAAAAACGTGGCAAGCAGATCGTTGTTGTTGAGCACCTCGATTTTTCGTACGGTGCCCACGTGATTTTCAGGGATGCGAACGCTGACCTGAGGTTCGGCGAGAAGGTTGTACTGTTCGGACGGAACGGTTCGGGTAAGTCGACATTGGTCCGCCTGTTGATCGGCGAGCTTCATCCGCAGCACGGTGTTGCCAGAATTGGCGTAAACATCAGATGGCAGATGATGTCTCAGGATCACTTAGAGGGGATCAATCCCGAAGCCTCCTCGCTGCAGGTTTTCCGGGAATCTCTTGGTTGGCCTGAAGCGCGATCCAGAGCAACGTTGGCTAAGTACGGTATTAGTGCGCAGTTGGTTAATCGGCCGCTGCAAGTTTTGAGCGGCGGGCAACGTGCTCGTTTCAAGTTGGCGTTGACTTTTGCCCACGATCCAGAGTTCTTGATCCTCGACGAACCGACCAACCATGTCGATCCAACGACCTGGGAAGCGATCGTCGAGGCAATTCAGGGATATTCCGGAACAGTGTTGGCAATTACGCACGATCGCATGTTTATCGACGCGATAGCCAGCAGCTTGTGGTTGTTGGAAAACCGCAAGATCCAGGCGTATCCTGGCAATGTTTCTGACTACCTTAAACGGTAGGAGGAACCATGTGTCAGTTCTGCGATCTGGTGTTAATTCGGCACGAAGAGGCAGAGGGTAACCGGGCAATGGTCTTGAGCAAATACCATGGTGACCATTCTTGGTTTACCCCTGAATTTCGTTCCAAACCAAGCACGAGTTGGTCTCTGACTGAGCAAGGTTCCAAGCGCTGTCCAACGCTGGGAACTTGGCTCAAAACCCGACTTGATTTGTCCAATTTCAGGAAGGTTGTTTCTCCTTCACAGCGTGCGAGAGAGACTGCCGACTTGATTTTGCCCGAAGCGCAATGGCAGATTGAAAGTCTGGTAGAGGGGCGGTGCTGGGGCGGAGTTGAAACCATCCCTTATCCCGAATGGCTTGGCTACTGCGTTAATCATGGGTTCAGTGGGTTGCCAGTCGGATTCAGAGAATCGTTTCCGAATGGTGAGCCGATGTCTGAAGTCTATGATCGTGCAATGTTGTTCCATGAAGGTCTTCGCTCAAACGCAATTGTGGTTACCCACGGTGAATTCATCCAGATGTCTAGGATGATCATTGAAGGATTGCCAGAGTTGGCGTATCCTGAGCTAGATTTGCATGGAAACCACATCCGCAACGGACAGGTTGTCTGGTATTCGCGGAGAGATCCAATTACAAGGAGGTGTTATACGTCGTTTCGTTTCAAAAAGATGTTCTATGATGGTTTTGAAACGGAATGGCTAGATCTTTGAGCGCCGGCAAGTGGAAACTTGCTGGCGCTTCAGTTTTGATGGGCAAGTTGACCCTTATTCTTTAGTTGCTATATAATTGGCTCAATACATGCACAAATTTAAGGCTAAAAAAAAGGTAACACTTTCATCTCCGAATTTGGATCGCCCGGATATTTTAGCTGTCGTTGCAGTCCTCGAAAGCGCGATTTTAGCAAGGGGTCCACAGACTGAAGCTTTTGAAAAAGAGTTTTCTAAATATGCAAAAGCAAAAGAAGCCGTAGCAGTTTCTAATGGTACCGCAGCTTTACATTTGGCAGTTCGGGCAATGGGTTGGAAGAGAGGCGATGAAGTCCTGACCAGTCCGTTTACTTTTGTTGCCAGCTCGAATTGTTTGCTATACGAAGGTATCAAGCCTATTTTTGTAGATATTGACCCTAAAACTTTAAACATAGATTTTAATAGAGCAGCTAAATTTGTTAACTCAAAGACAAAAGGTATTTTGCTACCTCATGTTTTTGGTAGCACCTCAGAATTAAAAGCATTCAAAAAATTTCAAAAGAAGTTCAACTTGCCAGTAGTAGAAGATGCTTGTGAAGCACTGGGTCGGCCTAGCGCCTCTTTTGCAGTTGGCAAGTTTGGAAAGGTTAGGGCATATAGTTTTTTTGAAAATAAAGTTTTGTCATGTGGCGAAGGTGGTATGTTAGTTTTAGATGATTCTGTTATGGCTGAAAAAATTCGTTCTATGCGCAACCAAGGTAGGCTCAATGTTCCTGATTGGATGGATAAGATAGAGTTGGGATTTAACTATCGCCTCACTGAAATGCAAGCTGCTTTAGGATTAAGTCAATTAAAAAAGCTCGATCTCTTTTTAAAGATCAGAGCAGATTTGGTTAGGGTTTATGAAAAGCTATTAAAAAATGTTCCTGGATTGAGCTTGGCTTGGAATGATAAAAAGAATCGACGCAGTTGGTTTGTTTATTATATTTTGCTTGATCAACCAGCACAGAGGGATCAATTAAGAGCTTATTTGGCGCAGCAAGGAATAGAAACTAGCACAAGCTATTTTAATCCTTTGTATAAATTTGCTTATCTTAAAAAAAATAACAAGCCGAATAATTTTCCGATCACAGAAAAAGTAGCGTCGAGAATTTTGGCTCTACCCTTACACACCAAGATGACTAAAGCAGACGTTTTTTATGTTGTCAAAAACATAAAAGAATTTTTTAAACAATGCTAAACTTTATATCTTCGTCAGAGTTTTACGACCGTTTTGCTTTAGAGTTTGATAGCTACGCAAAAAGCAAGCAGAACTATCTCGATGCTATTGATCGTTTAGTTATTCATAACGTGCCAAAAGGTATTAGGGTTTTGGATATTGGTAGCGGTACAGGTAAAAGAATTCTAAAAATTTCTAAGTCAATCCAGCCTTCAGAACTGGTCTGTTTTGATAATAGTCCAAAAATGGTTGAAATGCTTAATGCTTCAGGACTTTCAGCTAACTGTGTTGATATATCTGAAGATATTAAAAGTTTTAAACAAAAACAGTTTGATCTTGTTTTGTGCATGTGGAATGTTTTAGGGCATGTACCCAGAAGCAAGCAAGCCAAAGCCTTTAAAAATATTTCTAAATTGCTAACTGATGGTGGTAAGTTAATCTTTGATGTAAATAATAGACATAATATCAAGGCTTATGGTTTAATTCGAGTATTGAGGAATTTTTTTCTTGGCACATTTGGTCTAATAAAAGGTGATTATCCGTTGCAACTGAATGGTAATACGACTTCGGTCCATATTTTTTCTGAAAGAGAGATAAGAAAATTGTTATATGATGTTGGTTTTAAGATAAACAAAATAGTTTATGTAAATTATGCTTCTGGTGAGATTGAAAAATCTCAGTGGTCAGGACAATTGTTGGTAATCGCAGAAAAAGTATGAAAATATTGTTAATTTGCTCTTTATTTGAACCACACAAGGGAGGAATAGAGACTATGGTTGCTGAGCTGGGTTTTTATTTAAAGGCCCGGGGTCATAAGGTTTCAATTTTAACGAAGAGATATAATCCTAGTCTTCCTGAGAAACAAAAAATTAATGGATTAACAGTGTATCGTTTCCCTAATCCGAAAAACCTTTCTGATTATAGGCAATTAGGAGATTTTCTCAATAAACATCAGACGAATTTAAGAGCTGATGTTGTTCATGTTGTTGGATTGAGACGACCCTTACCTCTGCTGGGATGGTATCTATCCACGAAGTGGGATGCTAAACTGGTAGGGACAATATGTGGCGGGGAAATTCCTTTACCTAAAGATCATGAATCATTTAAGGTTTGGAAAAGCGGTAAACATACCGTTCAGCCTTTCGTTAAAAGTTTTTCAAATCTTAGTGCCTGCTCGATGTTTTTAAAAAAGCAATTTAATGCGATAGGGTTGTTGAATTCTAAAAAGGTCGTAGTTATCTACGCCGGGATAGATTGCACCAAACATAACCTTGTAAACACTTTTGCATGGCCACGAAGATATATATTGTCTTTGCGCCGACTCGTTCATTCTAAAGGTGTTGATATTTTAATTAAAGCTTATGCTAAGTACGCGCTGAGCCATAAAGAAGATCTTTTGATAGCCGGTGATGGTCCAGAAAAGAAAAAGCTCAAGTTATTAGTAAAAAATTTAAATTTACACAAAAGAGTTTTCTTTTTGGGTGATGTCAGTTTAGGTATTTCTCGTAAATTATTGCGCGGTGCTTTTTTCACTGTTGTGCCTTCTCGAAGCGAAGGCGGAGGGTTGGTTAATATCGAAGCCCAAGCACTTGGCTGTCCTGTCATTGCTTCAAGATCAGGGGGTATAAGGGAATATCTTAATCACAATAGTTTGTATTTTGAAAATGGTAATGTTTCTGGGTTAAGAAGTAAAATGATACAAATGGCCGAAAATGAAGGTTTAAGATTAAAGCTTTCTAAAACCGGTAAGGACTTTGCTCTTAGGTTTTGTTGGAAGGAATTGATAAAAGAGTACTTAAGTTTTTATCAGAAGGCGTCAAAGATTAGGGAATCAGGAGATTTTCCTAAACTGACCCAAAAGATGCTAGAATATTTAGAATAATATGGATAAACAACTGATTAAACAATTTCTGGAGAAGGAATATGGTTGGCAGATTTTAAGCCAGGAGGTTATTCAGGAAACTGATTATAACCTTAGTTTAAAAGTTCAAACCATTTCAGGAAATAATTTTGTCCGTTTTGGTAAAATTATTTCCGCAGAAGACGTTGCTGAAGAAGTGGCTTTGTTGCTTGGCTTAAAAGATAGTTCATTAGTTCCTAAATTAAAGCTAAGCTTGTCAGGAAAAAGTGTCACTGTACCTGATTTTTGCAAAACATGCGCTGTGTTTGAATTTATAGAAGGTAATAGCTTCCATGATCCTAACTATGTCCCAAGCAAGCAACAATGTTTTGAAGCTGCAGCGGTGTTACAAAGATTGCATTCTGCAGGTATAAATTTAAAGTCACGTACTCACAAGACCCTGACTAGTGAGATTGACAACTTTCTTCAGCAAGGGTATGTTCTCAATCAGGATTTTATCCTTGAATTA